>CAZJHC010000075.1:0-12642 GCA_964545645.1 uncultured Saprospiraceae bacterium | reverse complement strand
CCTGAGGATTACTCGCTGGTATATAATAGGGCTATCTGTTATGGAAAACTTGGTGCCCCATTAAAATCATTACAAGATTATAAACTACTAGTCAACAATGGATACAAGACAGATATAACAGCCAAGGAGTTAGCCAAAGCATATATTAAAAAAGAAGCTCATGATGAGGCCATTAAGGCGCTCGATATAGTCATCAATCAACGGGATAGTGACTATGAGTCTTATTACCTCAAAGGCTATTGCCTCCTCAAGAAAGAACTTTTTGATCCAGCACATCAATCTTTTATTAGAGCCGTAGAAGAAAACCCAGAGCACGTGCCAAGCATTAAAAATCTAGCTTTTACAAGCTTCAAGGTTAAGGATTATCAGATGGCGTCCAAGAGTTATGGTGCGCTAATTAACGTAACCCCTGACGATCCGGCACTGCACTTAAATCGGGGACTATCGCTCATGCAACTCAATGAGTATGATCAAGCCAGAGAAGCTTTTACCTCGGTGATAGAGTTTGAACCAGAGATGGCTACAGCGTTTTATAATCGAGCCACAGCTTCCATCGCCTTAAAACAAAATGAGTCTGCCTGCCAAGATATGCGCCAAGCCGCAAGATTGGGATATGAGGACGCTTTCAATCATATAGCATCTACATGTGGAGATCATTGATGATTTTTAGACACTTAGATCTTCCGACTCCTAATAATATCCCTTAAGGAGAACAACAAAAGAACCTGCCCTCAAATAAAACTGAAAAGAGAACTACTCCTCATACAAAAACGGCCTTATGGCCTCTGCCCAAATATCATAGCCTTTGTCGGTCATATGAAGATCATCTGCAATAAAGATGTCCTGCAATACGACCCCATCATCACCTAGCATTGGAGTCCAGACATCCACATAGTGTATCTGAGGGTCGAGCAAGGACAATTTAATAAACGCTCGATTGAGCTTAATATATTCATTGACAAAGGACCATCGGGCGATGCTCGGCTTAGCGGCAATCAAGTAGATCTCTGTCGTGGGGAGTTCCTTGTTGATCAATCCAATCAACTCTTTAGTTTCAGCCATGATATCATCAACGGATTCAGAAGCTGAGATATCGTTATCTCCCTCATAAATAAAGATTTTCTTTGGGTGATATTGAAGGATGAGCTTGTCAACGTGGTATAGTAAATCACTCATATGGGATCCTCCAAAACCACGGTTCAAAATTTCTTTATCCGGATAATCTTGTTGCAACGTCAACCAAAAACGAATACTCGAAGAGCCTACAAAGAGATTTTCTATCTCTATGGAGCTCTCTTCTTTCTTTATAATCCTATCCAAGGAATCAAACCTCATCAACTCTGGAGAAAATCGGTTGGGATCTTGAGAGAAGAGCGGTTGATAAAAAAACAATATCGACAACAACAATAATAATCTTATCATAATGGAAAAATACGGTATTCTTAATCTCTGGTTGTTTAATTAGTTGCTTTCGTGTTAATTAGAGACCTTTAGATGACTAATAAGTATCAACAAAATGAATAGGTCGAAACGCCCTGTTAACTCCTTTTTCCTTTTTACCTTTTTTTTGTTTTCACTGGTAGCTCATTATAAGGCACAAGTTCCTTTTGAGCTGTTCGCACAACAGTATGGCATCAGTACACTGTATATCATCATAGGTATAGGCATGGGTTCATTAGGTATCGGTCTGATCTACTTCTTGGTTAATCATGCGAAACAAGTCCATCTCTCTATAGCTTTTAAGGCTCACTGGTTATTTATCCTTAGTCTAGCGATTCTTTGCTACTTCACGATAATGCCATATAAGACAGAGGCGATGCACTTTATCCAGTATGGGATCATGGGAATCCTATGTCTCCGAGTACTTAACAATCCTGTTGCGGCGGTGCATGCTTCATTCTTCCTTGGTATCATAGATGAACTAGTACAATATCTCTTTGGTTCAGGCGTCTATTTTGATTTTAATGATGTTGTGCTCAACTATGTTGGAAGTTTCTTAGGAGTGCTGATGTGGATATCATTTATATCGATTGAGTTCCGACAGGGGTTCCGATGGATGTCAGGACTAAATATCGTCTTTGGAGGATTATTATTTGTTGGTTTATTGACTGGAGTGGTCTGTTTTTTTAACGATGGAAAGTGTCCATTATATCTATGTACTTGGGGATCAGATCGTCTACAGTCTGTTGATTTTTGGGATTATGCTTGGGAGACACCTTGGCATAGAATAAGGCCCCTACCTGGTGCTTTGATAATTGCTTTGCTTCCTCTGACGGCACAGCAACTAAACAAGCTGGCATGAAAAAACTGATCATATACCTATCTCTTCTTGTTGTTCTAGTTGTTGCCTTTTTGTTTCGGACAAACAACGCCTATAAGGAGGTCTTTAAGGACCAAGGAGAAGTTTATTTGATCGGTATAGATCCCTACTTCTACTTACGCCATGTCGAGACGACGTTCAACAATTTTCCACATCTTCAAAAATGGGATCATGCGGCACATTTTGCACAAGGATCCCTAGCAGATGCCGCAGGATTGCATGTCATCTTCATGGCTGGACTCTGTAAGGTGCTTTTGCCAGAGGGCGCCAATGACATACAAATTGCCACTGTGATCGCTTGGGTCTCACCAGTTCTTTCTATCGTCGCCTTTTTATTGGTTTTCTTAATCGTTAAGCAATTGCGAGATAGTACTGCAGGGTTGGTCGCTGCGAGCTTGTTATTGCTAGTCCCAGGAAAATCCCTACCACGTGGTTTATTAGGTTTTCCTGATCACCATATATTTGAACTAGTCTTAAGCTTACTACTCCTATATTGTATCAATTATATCGTAAGATTATCGGACAACCGTCTCTCTATAGTCAAGCTCGTACTCAGTGGCATACCACTGGCGATCTTTTTTACGATATGGAGTGGAGCACCATTATATTTAGTATTGGTTCTTGGAGTTCTTGCAGTCGTGGCATGTACTATTGACTATAACTTTGAGGAGTGTCGATTGTTATCCCTTAGAAGTTTTATCTCTCTTCTAAGTAGTACGCTCCTTTATGGCATAATTCTATATTGGTTTCCTGATTTAATCACTCTTGCTAACATTGATTATCAACAAGATGTACTACTGGTCTTGTTGGCCTTATCATTAGGGGTCCCGATTATGCTGTATGTCTTCTCTTATAAATCGCAGCACTCATTTATAGGATCCAAAGCATTGTTGATGATCCTTGTCTGCGGGATTGCCTCCTTATTGTTGTTATACACGCCTTATGGGCATACCTTTTCAAGTTATCTAAATTTTTCTTTTGGAGGTATCATAGAAAATGAAATCGTTACCAATCAGTCCTTTATCAGTTATACGGGAGTTGTAGGTATTGTTTCTTACGTTGTCGGTGTTGTCTATCTGTTTACGGCCTTGTTCAATCACAGTAGAACCAATATTATCCCACTAGCCGTATTAAGTTTGTTCTTCACTTATTTTTGGTATCAGACCTATGATTTAGGATACTTAGTCAATCCATTCATGGCGATGATTGTAGGGATAGGTCTTTATGATCTTTGTCAACATTATATACACGAGGAGTATCTTGGGCAAGTCTCACTTTTTGGGGGAGTTGTTTTGATTGGACTATTACCCAATTTATTACTGTCTATATCTCCTTCTAACTATAGTCAGCAAGATATACGTAAATCAATTAAATATAGTCAGTCTTACAAAGAGGCTATGACATGGTTAAAAAACAATAGTCCTGAACCACAACCAAAGGTTTCTGTCATACAGGCTAAGGACACAACTGTTAAAACTACTGACGATTATGGTATCATGACCTCATGGGACCTTGGAAATTTAGTCGCCCAAAAAGCACAAAGAAAACCTGTCTGGAGTCGCTGGCCTTCGACAGTCACAGCAGGATGGTTTGCTATAACTGACGAACAAACTGCGATAGATAATCTCTGCCCAGATTGCACCGAGCATCAAGACATCCGGTATGTAATCATAGATGTAGCCATGGCCAGCTCATACTTTGTGGCCAAATACCAGCTCATAGGAAAGAATATAAATGAATGCATCATCCAAGAAGATATAACCATCAATAACCAGGAGTATCGAGTACCTAAGTTAGGATCTTGCTATACCAATAGTATGGCATATCAGCTCTATGTCAATCAAGCGAAAAACTTACAATATTTTGAGAAAATATATGAGAGTGAGGAGATGAGCTTAATAGCCACTAAGATCAGCAACAATCAATTACTCCTTAGCTCTTGGTCAGAGGATGAATTAAATCCAGAAACCATTAACCAGATCTCTGATGGAATGTCTTTTAATCTAGGATCCGACCTATATACTAATTGTGCGTTGCGGCCTACAATCATGATCTTTAAAGTCTTAACGAACCCGAAAACCGGGGACAACCAATAGCAGCAAGTGAATATTAACCGATGATCACTAAGTCATCAGCCCTTGGTTCGCCTAGGATTAAGGTCACCGAATAGCTTGAAAACAATCCTATAAACCAATAATCTCTTTGAAAAAGGTTCATAATGAATCAATAATTTTTAAAATTATGCGATTTTTTTACTGATTATCAATAAGTTATAAGGCGTCCATTGAAAAAAACAGGACCAAAAGCTTGATATAACTGTTGTGGGAATGTACTTTTGCGCCTCTTTTATAAAACTATAACAATTAATTGTGGGCAATACACTCAGTTATAAAACACAATCGCTCCGAAAAGAAGATGTCCAAAGAGATTGGTACATCGTGGATGCTGAAGGCAAAACAGTAGGAAGATTATGTACTACGATAGCAACAATGCTACGTGGTAAGCATAAACCGAACTATACTCCTCATGTCGACGGTGGCGACTATATCATAGTCATCAATGCAGAGAAGGTTCAGTTCTCTGGTGACAAGTGGAAATCTAAAGAATATTTGAGATACTCAGGATATCCTGGAGGTCTTAAAAGAAGAACAGCTAATGAGATGCTCGAGAAGAAGCCTGAAGCTATCTTAGAGAAAGCCGTAAGAGGAATGCTACCTAAAACTCGCTTGGGTAGAGCTGTCTTCAAAAAACTCTACGTTTACACAGGAAGCGAGCACCCACATACTGCTCAGCAACCTAAAACCTTAAGCATTTAATAGATATGGAGACTATAAATAAAATAGGAAGAAGAAAAGCCTCCGTAGCGAGAGCTTATTTTTCTAAAGGAACAGGCACTATCACGATCAATGGTAAAGACTATAAAGAGTACTTTCCAATGGCGTATATGCAATACAACTTAGAGAACCCACTCAAGATCGCTGGTGTAGCTGGCGAATTTGACATCAAAGTCAATGTCAACGGTGGAGGATTCAAAGGTCAAGCAGAAGCGATCAGATTAGCTATATCCAGAGCACTTGTCGATCTAAATGAAGAAATCCGGCCTGCACTCAAGGAGCACAAGTATCTCATGAGAGATGCCCGTGTGGTGGAAAGAAAGAAATATGGTAAACCTAAGGCTAGAAAGAGCTTCCAGTTCTCTAAACGTTAATCTCGAATATTATGGAAAAAGTACAATATAAAGATCTACTGAATGCTGGAGTACACTTCGGTCATATGCGTAAGAAGTGGAATCCTAAAATGCGTCAATATATATTCACTGAACGTAAAGGTGTACACCTTATCGATTTGAATAGAACTATAGAATGTCTTGATACTGCCGCCATGGCAATGCACTCTATCGCTAAGTCAGGAAGAAAAATCCTCTTTGTAGCTACTAAGAAGCAGGCAAGAGATATCGTCACTGAGGCAGCTCAAAGTGTCAATATGCCATATGTCACTGATAGATGGTTAGGGGGTATGATGACCAACTTCTCTACGATCCGTCGATCTGTTAAGAAGATGGAAAACATCGATCGTATGTTAAGTGATGGTAGTTTGACAAGTATCACCAAGAAAGAAAAGCTCACATTGACTAGAGAGCGAAACAAGCTTGAAAAAGTGCTTGGTGGTGTAGCAAAATTAAATAGGATTCCTTCTGCAATGTTTGTAGTAGATATTACTAATGAACACTTAGCGATTACTGAAGCTCAAAAATTGGGTATTAGAACATTCGCAATGGTAGATACTAATAGTAATCCTAATCTTGTTGACTTCCCTATTCCTGCTAATGACGATGCGTCTAAATCTATCAAGATCATTATAGATCATGTAGTTGGAGCTATCAAATCAGGTTTGGAGGAAAGACAACAAGCAAAAGCCGCCTTGGAGACGGCTTAAGAAAGAATCAAATTATTAAGTGACTAACAATTAATCTAATAATGAGTATATCTGCTAAAGATGTTAAACAACTGCGAGATATGACTGGCGCAGGCATGATGGATTGTAAAAAAGCCCTCACTGAGGCAAATGGAGATATAGATAGCGCTATCGAGATCCTACGTAAGAAAGGTCAAAAGCTATCAGCTAAAAGAGCGGAAAGAGAGGCTAACGAAGGTGTAGTCATTGCTCTTACATCTAAGAACCGTAATAATGGAGTGGTTATCCGATTGAGTTGCGAGACAGATTTTGTAGCTAAAGGAGAAAGTTTTATTGCATTTGCACAGTCTATCGCTGAGATTGCTCTTGCAAAATTACCTGAAACACAAGAAGAACTACTTGCATTACCATACGACGGAGGTTTATCTATAAATGATAAGATCACGGAGCAAATCGGTGTCATCGGCGAAAAAGTAGAAGTTAAAGATTATGCTAAGATTGTCACTGCAGCAGGTGAAGGTCAGGTTATCCCTTATATCCATATGGGCTATAGAGCAGGAGTCATTGTCTCTCTCAATCAAGAAGGACCAGACCTTGTAGACTATGGTAGAGATGTGGCGATGCAAGTAGCGGCGATGAAGCCTATCGCAGTTGATAAGACAGACGTCCCTCAGGAGGTGATTGATAAGGAAATAGAAATTGGAAAAGAATTGGCCCGTAACGAAGGTAAACCAGAAGCGATTCTTGAAAAAATAGCCACTGGTAGATTGAATAAGTTTTTTAAAGAGACAACACTACTCAACCAAGTGTTTGTCAAAAACTCTAAAGAAACTATTGGATCATACCTCAAATCAAAGCATCCAGACTTGACAGTAAGTGATTTTAAACATATTTCACTTTCGTAATAAAGAATATAGAAGCGACTCGATTGAGTCGCTTTTTTTATGCCCATTTTTAATCAGATAATTACTTTTAGGCTATGTCATTAAAATACAAGCGAGTCCTACTTAAACTTAGCGGCGAATCATTACTTGGAGATCAAACCTTTGGCATCTCTGCAGACATGCTTGAGCACTATGCCAAAGAGATCAAAAGTGTTGCTGAGCTAGGTATCGAAATCGCTATTGTCATTGGAGGAGGCAACATATTCAGAGGAATGGATGCACACCTTACAGGTGTCGACAGAGCTCAGGGAGATTATATGGGGATGCTCGCCACTTGTATTAATGGCCTTGCACTACAGAGTATGCTCGAAAAACACGGCTTATATACAAGGCTGGTAAGTGCGATCGAAATGAAAGAAATTGCTGAGCCATATATCCGTCGTCGTGCAAGTCGCCACCTGGAGAAAGGAAGGATAGTCATATTCAGTGGAGGTACTGGCAGCCCTTATTTTACCACAGACTCCGCAGCAGCGCTACGTGCCAATGAGATGGACGCTGATGCCATCCTTAAAGGAACCAGAGTAGATGGAATCTATACCGCCGATCCTGAGAAAGATAGTTCAGCGACTAAGTATGATGAAATCTCTTATACCAATGTCATTGGTAAAAACCTCAAAGTGATGGATATGACAGCCTTTACCATGTGCAGAGAAAATGATATGCCTATCATCGTCTTTGACATCACTACTCCAGGCAATTTACTTAAGGTTGTACTTGGAGAGCCGATAGGGACGGTTGTTAGTAAGGTGAGCTAAAAAGGGGCATCTATCAGCCTCCTGCATCAATGATAATCTCTAATAAACCATCTACATCTAGTATTGCTCCAGCATCAATTTGAATAAGATCTCCGTCGCTGTTCATAATTTGTGATATTAAGATCTCTCCTTTGGGATTAACTATGATACTAGATCCAGTAGTACTTAATACTCCAATTGTGCCTTCATTAGTAAGATGCTCCTGATGCGTTACTGTCAGACTCCCTGACACGATTATATCTCCTTGATTATTTAGGATGTTATGATTTGCGACACTTTTATCCTTTATGGCTATAACTAGAGCAGAAGAATCAATGACAAGAGTGTCAGAATTATATATGCACTGACCAGAACCTGTTTTTATAATCAGGGAGTCATTAATACTTAATTGTCCATTATTGTTTAATCCAACAACTTGTGAATCATTTATCTCAGTCTTTCCTAAATGCGTAAAGTATACACCTAAGTTATGGTTGTTTATCCCGCAAAATGCGTTAGAAATAGTCAAATTACTTCCTACAATGAATATAGAATCAATCGAAAAAATTCCTATATCCTCGATCCTTTTGATAACTATAGTATCAAATGTAGAGACTACCAGCCCTTCATTGCGTATGCCATCTTCTTCTGAATTTTCAATTGATATTTTTCCGAAATGAGAATTAAATTTTCCACCATTATAATTCGCTATAGCTAGTTGCTCAACATGAGTTATATTAATGTCATGCCCCTGTTGACCTGTGAAAAGACTAAAGTTAGAAATGCCAATTTTTGAGTTTTCTATATCTATATGACCACTGTTGATAAAGACAGCTCTATTGATAATAGAACTGTCAATAATTTCTTCCATTTCAATACTTCCAAGGTTTTGAAATGTGCCCGAATCCACGGATATCCCTGTCGTACCTCCATCGACAAGTAATAAATATGAGGACGCATCATTAATAAAGGAGTCCTGTGTCATGATGCCCAAATTGTCAAAATCAGAAATCCAAATGGAATCCATATTATGCACAAATCCATAATTCTCAATAGCCCTATGTGTGCTACTATCTATGGTAATAGGTCCGTCATTTACCAATTCTCCTTCAGGCTGTATGCTAAAACCGACATTTGAGTTTAGGACATAGATAGTGCCCGATGATTCATTGTTGATAATTCCTGATTTAATGACAAATCCAAGGCCACATTTGTCCATATGTATTTGACCTAAGTTGTTTATGCTACCAATACCTGAAATACCTGTGTTAAGACCCTTTCCTATTATTTCACCCAAATTATTTATTAGATTTAAATTTTCGATTCCCAAACTAGTCGGAGATTCATCTTCTATAACAATTCGACCTATATTATGAATAGACCCAAAATTTAGTATAAGTTTTTGAAGGCCTAAACTTAGGTTTCTTTTAATAATAATAACTCCTTGGGACTCATTAGTCACTAACCCAGACGCCAGGTTTGTCATAAGTGAACCTGTATAATTACCATGAATTATAGACAGAGAGTCCTTATTTACTAACTCTCCATGATTCTGAAAAGATGGTTGAGACGAATTAATACTAATAGGCCCTCGACTTTCGAGATAGCCTCTGTTTTCGATTCCTTCGGTAATATCCATATCGATTTGTGCATCTTCTGAATTCAAAAAGGTACTCGAATCTAGTATCGCAATTCCATAATCCAAAGTATGATCTACAGTCAGGTGTGCATCGTTAAAGTTGTCAAAGTCTGAGCCGCTCATTAATAATATACCAATAGAGTCTATAGTGGTTATGACCATGTTTCCTCTATTCTGTATATAGCTATCCTCACAGATGATGCCTATACCACTGTGATTGATGAGCCTTAGTCCACCATTGCCTGCTACGATCAACTTTGCTCCGAAGGACATTTTGAGATGTCTCAATTCGGCATTCATCTTGACAGTAACACTATCAGAGATAATGTATGCAGTATCTATCGTAGATGGTACGCCATTAGACCAATTACCATTGTTGGACCAATCGAAGTTTACCGTGCCAGTCCATGTCGTTTCTGCTCCATGGATGGACAATCCAACTAGCAAGGTCAATATAAATATGACTAATCTTTTCATCCTATTTAGTTTATGATTGAATAGATAATATGCCCCGATAAAATCCTTCTCTGATGAGGCCAGCAGTATTCTTGACTTTCATTTTGGAGATTAAGTTCTTCCTATGTGTTAATACAGTGTGAGAACTTATGAGTAGCAGATGGGCTATTTCGTCAGAAGTATGCTCAAGTGCTATGAGTTGTAGAATTTCTTTTTCACGAGTGGTAATAGATGATGTCATTGTGATTAATTAATTGACATCAAATACGTGATTTTTTCACGGCACGTTTGTCATCCTATCGGATGAAATATGAAGGTGGCTTATTGTTTCTTGTAACGAAATATGGAAATGGTGGTCCTGAAACCTTGCTTAGTGTCTGCCTCGATTGTTGCACCGAGGCGATGAGCAAATGCATCAATCAATTTAAGACCAAAACCTTTCTCTGAATCTAGGGTAGCATTGAACCCGATACCATTGTCGGACACTGATAAAAAGAGCTTGTTGTTTTCTTCCTTCAAGATAATTTCTATTGTAGGTTCCTCAATATCAACAAAAGCATGTTTAAAAGAATTGCTCACCAACTCATTCACTATAAGACCAATTGGTACCGCTGATTCCACATCAAGCTGAATATTATCAATGGCACAATTCAGGAGTATCCGATCACTCATACCATAAGTATCTGCTATTTCGTCAATTAGTTGATCTATATAAACTATCATGTTAATAGTGCTAAGGTCACTATCATCTTTGTACAAGTTCTGATGGATTAGCGCCATAGACCTTACCCTATTCCGTCCTTCTTGGAGCGCTTCCTGTGCTTTTTTATCATTCACAGATATAGATTGTAGCTTGAGCAGACTTGATATAATTTGTAGATTATTTTTTACCCTATGATGTATTTCTTTTATAAGGAACTCTTTCTCGCTGAGGGCTGATGATATAACTTCTTTCTGAGTATTCACCTCTGCAAATAGTTGTTTGATTTTAGTTCTTGACTGAAACAACCAAAAGCTTAAAGCTCCTAAAAGTCCTATAGCTAGAACTGATAAAAACAAGATTCTTCTTGACTGCTTTAGCTTTAATTCTGACAGTATATTTTGGTTAGCTAGAATATTAATCTCTTTTTCCTGGAGTTTCTTTTCATAGTCAGTTTGAGCATCAATTTTTAGGGCTTGTTGAGCTATAGTCTCGTTCATGAGACTGTCTTTGATAGACTCGTAGGTTTTTAGCTGCTGATAAGCTTCCGCATAATTACCTTTTTTCTCGGCTATTTTAGAAAGTAGATAGTGCCCTTCTCTTATTTTGTCCTTTAGGAGAAATTCTCTTGATAAAGTAAAAGCTCGCTGAGCATTTTGTCCAGCTTGTTGATTAAGACTTAACGTAAGTTGTGTGCTTGCTAGTTCATATAAGGTGGCTATGGTGTTTTCTTGGTGCCCCAGTTTTTCTCTGATTTCTAAGGATCTCTCTAAATATGTGAGTGCCTGCTCAGGTTGGCTTAATTTGTTATAGAACTTACCTAAGTTCTCATAAGCATAGCCGAGACCCCAGTCATAATTTAATAAAGAGTCTAATAGAGTTTGTTGATGATAATGATACAAAGCTGTATCATTTATGCCAAGATCTGCATAAGTATTGCCAAGGTTAGAATGTGCATTAGCCATTCCTAATGTATCATTATAGCTGCGACAGAGACCCAATGATTCATTAAAGGTTTTTATAGCCTTTTGTGGAAGATTCAACTGCCTATAGACCGTTCCTTTAGAGTTCAGACCATTGGCTACCGCTTTCATTCGACCCAGACTATGTGCATAAGTATTTGACTCATTGAGCCAATAGAGTGCAGAATCAAATTTTTCTAAGCCTTTCTGAATAATCGCTTTTTGAAATGCTCCTGTATAAATAGAAATTGAGTCATCGATGCTATAAGCTCGGACTAAAAATGAATCCATATAAGGCTCTGCCTTATGATAATCACCTTTATTCTTATAGATAGCGGCATAATAATATTGTGAAAAAGAAAGATGTCTTTCAGACTTATATTGTTCTGCCAACCGGTAATAATCATCGTTAAGAGCGGTAGCTAGATCAGAGTTGACTCTAACATTTGCCCAAATCACATCACTGTATATATCAAATCTTAATGTGTCACTTATCTCTGTATCCAGTAACGCTATAAGGCTATCAATTCGAGGATTTTGACCATTTAAGCCATTGTAGTTGAAGATGCAGACAAATAGCATGATCCATAAGTAAGTAAATCCTTTAACTCTAATCATGATATCACTTTTCTTAATGCTGATACTCGATCATTGACTTCCAACTTAGTGAATATTCGTCTGATATATGTCTTAACAGTATTTATACTGAGGTACTGACGATTTGCAATCTGTTGATTAGTAAGACCATTAGCCATATCATAAAAAATGAGATATTCTTGGTCACTAAGGGGGCTGATCGTTTTTCTTTCGACTATGGATCTGTCTAATTCTAAAAGCTTTTCGCTTTCGCTATGATTATAAAGAGCTATTTCTATCGTAACCTCTAAATCGCTATCTCTGAAAGGTTTAATAATATATCCATTGGGTTGGGTATGTTTAACCCTCCTAATTGTTTCGGGATCACTATAAGAT
>CAZJHC010000074.1:0-12757 GCA_964545645.1 uncultured Saprospiraceae bacterium | reverse complement strand
AGAGCACAACCTTGCCAAGGTTGGGGTCGCGAGTTCGAATCTCGTCGTTCGCTCTTTTTTTAAGTGCCTTCCAATGATTTGTAGTTTTTTAATATAAACTATGATTGTTTTGCCCGGGTGGTGGAATTGGTAGACACGCAGGACTTAAAATCCTGTGGCTTTGCGGCCGTGCCGGTTCGACCCCGGCTCCGGGTACTTAATGACTATTTTATCTCTCATGGATATCTTTGATGACATAAAATCAGGTAAACTATCGTCCGTGAGTAATCTGATCAAACGAGAACCTCAACTGATCGATACTCCAGATCATCGAGGGTTTACTCCGCTGATTATGGCATGCTACCACAACCAATATGACCTAGCGTCATTACTGTTATCTGCAGGATGCAAAGTAGACAAGACAGATGCCTCTGGCAATACTGCTTTACTGGGATCTTCCTTTAAAGGATATGTGGATATAATTAAATTGCTACTCGATTATGGTGCCAATGTAAATCATAGAGGACATCAGGAAGCAACTGCATTAATATATGCAGCCATGTTTGGTCATGATGAAGTTGTGACCGTGCTTTTAGCCCATGGTGCTGATAAAAATCTTAGAGATGCAAGCGATAATACGGCGCAGTCACATGCCACATCTAAAGGCTTTGATACCATAGTAGCCCTTTTAAGATAATAAGTTTATCTTATGGTTCATAGTTAGAGCAAAGCATAGCTTATGAACATCCATCATATAAAATACTTCATTGCATTGGCTAAAAGGTGTAATTACAGAGAGGCCGCTCAGTTTTGTAATGTGTCTCAACCTGCTATTAGCATGGCAATCAAGACTATGGAGGACAAACTAGGCGGTCACCTGTTTGACCGTCAGCGTAGCCCTATATGTCTCAGTCCCTTTGGGGTCGAAATCTTAGATCACGCCGAAAAAATTAGTGCAGAGTATGAACGGATGATTAATTATCAAAATGATAAGGGGCCAATACAAGGCTCTGTGACCTTAGGGATTATTCCGACTATTGCACCTGCCTTGATCCCATTGTTCATTGGGGCATTTATGGGTAGATATCCCAAAGTGGAACTTAGGATAGAAGAGGTGACAACGACTAATATCATCAACAGAATTAATAAAAACGAACTGGATGCAGGTATCGTGGCGACACCGATAGATGGTCTCAAGCTCTCCTATAATTCTATGTATTATGAGGAGTTTGTTGTATACAGTTCTTCTGAGATCTCAAAAGAATATATCATACCAGGTGATATAGATATAAAGCAGTTATGGCTATTGGAAGAAGGACATTGTATTAGATCACAGATATTAAATCTTTGTGAACTGAAGGCTATGGAGAATGATAAGATTCTTTACAATGCTGGGAGTATCGATACTCTTATCAATCTTGTAGATGTGCAAGGAGGAGTGACTATCGTACCCGAATTGTACACCAACCAGTTGAATACTGGCCATAAAAAGAAGTTGGCATTTTTTTCACCACCAGCTCCTGCAAGGGAAGTGAGCATCATGTATCATCCTTATTCTATTAAGAAAAAACTAATAAATGCGCTACAACAGACCATCGAATCAATTATTCCTGACGACATGAAAAATCGAAAAAATCATTATAATCCTAAGATTGATCTGCATCAATCTCCTACGTAGGCAACGGCCTCAAGCTCAATTAAACAGCCATAATGCAATTGTCCCACAGGTATAATCGACCTAGCTGGCTTATGCTCACCAAAAAAATCTTTATATATCGCATTGACGATATCCCAATCTGCAATATTGGTTAGGAAGGCTGTGGTTTTGACAATATCGTTTTTGGATAATCCTTCTTGCCTAAGCAAATTCTCTATCTTTTCTAACACGAGCCTTGTTTGGGCTTCTATACCCGTAGCACTTATCTTAAGTTTGGTATCTATTAATGGCAATTGTCCAGAAGTAAATATTAGATTTCCGGCTTTCATATATGGGCTATAATGCGGAGTCAAATCATTCATTAATTGAGTTTTTCATATTATTTATATTTTTAAGATGTACAATCCAACAATTGGATTCAAAATAATGAAATGAGGTAAACAGACATAATCTGTGTCATATAAATAGTATTTACAACAATTGTTAATACGACTATCAACTATGCAGACAATAACACCTACTAAAACTAGATTAACGACACTACAAAAAATTATTGAACAACATGGCTTTGATCCTGATGATCCCAAAGTGCTAGGTTTGGTAAGAAGCGTACAAGAAGAGAATCTTAGAGATACTGATGCTCCTGTTACAGGTAGTTCGCTCAATATTAATCACGAGAGAAATGCTATATATGAAGGCTTAATCAATCATTCGTTTAGTGCCATAGATATTTCGGAGGTTGAGTTTAAAAATGAAGGTGCAGGGTTACGGAAAGCTGATATTTTACTCAGCAATCAGAGAATGCAAGACGTATTTGGTCAGTCAATCGGTCTTTTGTCAGATGAGCAAATAGTAAGGCAACTTAAACTAACCTTTGGAGATGCTCCAGAAAAAATAGAGACAGGATTAAAAGAGATTGCTAAGAACAAGTATTTAAAGCAACGCAAGGCAATTGAGAAAGATGGAATGACTCGATACTTTGATGCCATAATCAGACTGATTGAAGTAAACTCCAAGGCTTTTATTATTAGAATATTTGATGATATAACTGAGAAGGTAGAGCAAGATCAAATAATAACCGAACAGATTAGCACATTAACGGACCGACAAGCTGAGCTAGAAAAATATATCGAATCTAACCTACAGTTGGAGAACTTTGCCTATATCGCATCTCATGATCTCAAAGCACCTTTGAGGACCGTTTTGTCTTTTTCTCAATTGATCAAGAGGTCTTCTTATGATTTACTTCCCACTAAGGATCAAAACTTTTTGGATATCGTCATACAGAGTACAAACAATATGATGCTCCTCATCGAAGATCTGTTGACATTTTCTAGAGTCAATACTAAAAAGGTACAGCTTGAGAATATCATTTTGGAAGACCTTATAGAAACGGTGACTATCGATTTGACTTCAGAAGTAAATCAAAAGAAAGCAACATTAAATTGGCATACAAACAATGTGATATTCAAAGCGGATAAGGTAAAGATGATTCAGCTTTTTGAGAATTTGCTCCGTAATGCTATCAAGTTCACCAGGAAGGACATAGATCCCATCGTGGATATCAGGTTAACTGAATCTAAAAGTCATTATAAGTTTAGCATTTCAGATAATGGTATTGGTATTTCTGAAGATCATTTAAAAAAGGTATTTGGAATATTTGAAAAATTGCATAGCAAAGACATCTTTGAAGGGACAGGACTCGGATTGAGTATTTGCTCAAAAATAGTTGCTCAGCATAATGGTGAGATATGGGTTGAGTCTCAAATTGACAAAGGCAGCACATTCTATTTCACTATAAGTAAGCGTATTTAAAAAATGAGACTAAGAATAAATGAAATTGTTTAAACATCAATAACCTTATTGCTGTTGTACGGATAGATGAACAACCGAACCTTCATAACTTTAGAAGAAGAGATTAAGCAAAAAAGATCCTTTAAAAACGTTCATGAGAAATCCTTGGTTAACCTCCTTTATACCCATAATTGGGTAATGGAACAAATGAGACAGTTCTTTGGTCGATATGGTCTCACACTGAAGCAATATAATATACTCAGAATACTAAGAGGGGCAAAAGGCCCACTGAGCACGTCTCAGATTAGAGATCGTATGTTAGATAAGATGTCAGATACTACACGACTGATAGATCGGATGGTCAAGAAAGGGTGGGTAGAAAAAAATGTGTGTGCACATGATAGGAGATTGGTAGATATCGTTATAACTGACGATGGTCTAAGCCTCCTCGATCTGATTCAAGATATGGGTCAGCAATCAGAAGATATTTTTAAAAACCTTGATATATCGGAAGTGGAGCAATTATCTTACCTACTCGACAAAATGCGATATCGGTAATCTGGATCAATTTGGCATTCAGCTGTGGCTAAGTAAATCTGGTCTATGATCTTGTAATCCAGCTTGTAATCAAGTTCAATATGCTCTTTTATAACTTTACCAATTAGGTTGTGATCAGTTATGTTGATGTTTATATTTTTTTTGAAATCGAGCTTTTTCTTTCCATAAGCTTTATAAATGGCTTCTTTGATGCTCCATATCACATGGAGTCTTTCCTCATTTTGAAGAGATGAAAAAAGATTGTGGTCGCCATCTGACATGAATTTATGGCTTATTCGACGTATCGTTGGAGATGTAACCTGGATATCGATGCCACATGGATTGTTGCTAATGTATAATGCCACATACTGACCGCTATGAGATAGACTTATATGTTGAGGCGTCGAGATATGAGGCTTGCCGTAAGGATCAATTTGTAGAGCTTTAGAAGAGCAGTTAGCATATTGCTGTATAAGATATCTTCCTGCTATCCATTCTTTCCTCCTATCTTCTACCCATGTTATTACTTCCGCCCATTTAGCATCATTGATGTCTACTTTAGCCTTAAAGAACAGTATGTCTTCATCAAGTCGCCATAAGTAAATACTGCTGCCTAGCGAATTATTATGTTGAACTATAAGAGGCATATATCTATTTATCGGGATATAATCTTTTCTTTGCCCAAATTAATCGAGTTAGATGATATTAACAGACGCAAAGATATTAGAGTCTATCGACTCCGGAGATATTGTCATAGAGCCTTTTGATCCAACTTGCCTCGGGACGAACTCATATGATGTTCATCTCAGCAAGTATCTCGCTACCTACAAAGACAAGACCCTTGATGCTAAAAAGCATAATCAAGTGGAACACTTTGAGATAGAAGAAGACGGTTTTGTCCTCCAGCCAGGCACCTTATATCTCGGTGCTACCTTAGAATATACCGAAACTCATAATAGCGTTCCATTCCTAGAAGGAAAGTCCAGTATAGGCAGGTTAGGTATAGATATCCACGCCACAGCTGGAAAAGGAGATGTAGGTTTTTGCAATTCGTGGACATTGGAAATATCTTGTGTACATCCAGTCAGAGTCTATGCTGGGATGCCAATAGGACAGTTGATCTATTTTAAGATAGAAGGCTCCATCATCAATTACTATAATAAAAAGCGCAGCGCCAAGTATAACGATCGTACCCTACGACCAGTAGAATCTATGATGTGGAAAAACACCTTTTAAAAGGTAATTTAAGGAGCTTTCACTTTAATGTTTATTGATGCACCGGCTGTGAGCTTAGAACCGTCAGCTACAGGGTATTGCTCGACAACTATAGCATTTTCTTTATCATCTACACCCAAGTCATTGGCGTAGGTCACCTCACCAATTCTGAACTTACTGTTTTCGATAGCCCACTTTGCCCTATTATATGTTAGCCCTATGACATCTGGCACATCAAATGAGCCTCCTTCAGGAGTACTAACTACAAAGCTTAGTCTGCTTCCTCTTTCTAAGGTGTAAGAATCAGGATTTAGTCGTTGAGAGATTATAAGTTTATTTCCGTCCCAAACTTCTAATATCGATCCAGTCGTTAGATTGTCATATTTGAATTCTTTGATTTCTGCGGCAATGGCTTTTTGTTGGAGTTGATTTTTCTTGGACTCATAATCTTGGCCGTACAGAGGAAAAACAGAAGCTATGTCAATAACATCAGCACTATACTTGGTAGTAGTAACATAGATCTTGCGATTTTCTTTGACTAAGGAGCCTCCTTTCGGATTCTGATTCTGGATTATTCCTCCTGGCTTGCCGACTATATGTACGGAGTCATTGACGATCATGACAAAGCTTCTGTCGTCTGCATCGTTGAGCGCATCATCAATATGCGTTTCAACATAGTCGGGCATCTCCAATTTTTGGCCATGATTAGTATAAACCTTAAGCCATTGCAATATGCCGAAGATGACAATAGTAATAAATAGGCCGATGGCTAATAGATTCAAAAGAAAGGCTCGATTAGTCAATAGTAAAGATATTTGACTGTAAAAGTTGGACTTTTTTTCTATCTGACTCATTTAACTTGGCAACTTTTTTCTCAGTTTGGATGAAAGTGACATTTAGTACTTAGATTATAACACAATTTTGAACAAAGAAATTTTAAGGCTGGCTATTCCAAATATTGTCAGTAACATATCTGTACCGCTGTTATCAACTGTAGATGTAGCATTAATGGGCCAATTATCACCAATATATTTGGGGGCAGTAGGGTTAGGATCTATGGTATTCAATTTTATTTATTGGAACTTTGGCTTTTTACGTATGGGTACTACTGGGATGGTCTCACAAGCGTTTGGAGCCAGGAGAGAGGCTGAGATGATGAGGGTGTTGATATTGGGCTTAGGTATGGCTCTTGTTATTGCGGCGATTATTATGATGGTCAGTGTGTCATTATTTGACTTGTTTTTTCTTTTATTGGACGTGCCAGTCTCGCACAGAGAACCTTTGTTGGCCTATTGCAATATTAGGATATGGGCGGCACCAGCGACGCTGAGTATCTATGTATTAATTGGGTGGTTATTTGGCAGGCAAAATTCTTTGGCCCCGCTGGTCATCACTATTCTGGTAAATCTGGTCAATATTTTGTTAAGTTATATTTTGGTTTATCACTATCACATGGCAATACAAGGTGTGGCTTGGGGGACTACCATTGCCCAATACGTAGGCCTAATAAGTTTGTTGGCCTATTTTGGTTTGAGATATAGAGACTGTTTATCTCTAAACAAAGGAACATTGATGTGGAGTGCTAAAGACTTAAAAATGTTCTTAGCGATCAACCGTGATCTTTTCATTAGAACATTCTGTCTAACGTTGTCCTTCGTTTATTTATATCGGGTATCAAGCCAGGGAGGGGATATCTTTTTGGCCATCAATGTGATCATTTTGCAGTTGCTCAATTGGGTGTCTTTTGGTATTGATGGTTTTGCCTATGCCTGTGAGAGTATTGTTGGCAAGTATGTGGGGCTCAGAGATAAAAAACAGGTTCATAGAGCAGTTCATTTTTGTTTTAAATGGGCGTTTGGGTTAGCATTGTTTTACAGTTTGGCTTACTCCTTGTGTCTTGGCCCCATTGCTGCCTTATTTACCGATGACATATTAGTTTTAGATGGGGTTATGGAGATGTTTTGGGTTATAGTGATGCTCCCTTTATTTAGTTTTTCATGTTACATATGGGATGGTATATACATTGGATTATTACAATCTAAGTATATGAGAGATAGCATGATTGTCAGTCTAATATTCTTTGTAGGATGTCATTTACTGTCTCAGAAGTTGGGACATGATTTGTTATGGGTTAGTTTTTTGGCTTTTTTATTAATAAGAGCCATTTTACAATATTATTACTGGCTATCGAAATTGCGATTTACAGATATAAAAAAATCATTATAAGTATATTACATATTATAAAAATATTTAATATATTTACTATTCTTAAGGTGTGAGACTAAATCTCAGACACTAGCTTTGTCCCCAAAAAGAGTATAAAAAATTTATCTCGTTATTCCTTAATTGTGTTTAACAAGTACTATATTTGACGACCCTTAGGGGTAGAGTAGAGTGATAATTAGAAGACCATGACCCGAATTATATATTCGTTGTGCATATCCCTGTTATGCACAATTACAATATCTGCACAATCATATAGAGCCATAGACGGGTCTTTCAATAATATATTTAACCCTGATTGGGGTAGTAACGGACATAGAATGTCAAGGGTTACTGATGTCGGATATTCGGATTTGATCTCCACTCCAGGAGGAATTGATCGACCTAATCCGAGAGAGATTAGCAATGCGTTATTTTCTCAAGAGAGGATAACAGAGGATATTAAGAATCTGAGTGATTTTGTTTGGGTATTCGGACAGTTTATAGATCATGATATAACATTTGTACAGGACGATGTTACGGAATCATTGGCTATAAGTATACCTCAAGATGATAAAGTGTTCAGCCCTGATGGAGCGCCCATTGTAATGTTTAGATCTCTTGAAGACAATAGAACGGGGACATCAGTTGATAATCCAAGAGCTTATTTTAATTCTGTGACGGCGTTCATTGACGGTAGTGCTGTTTACGGTTCCGATAGAGATAGAGCCAATTGGTTGAGGACGTTTGAAGATGGTAAACTAAAGACTTCTGAGAATAACCTGCTACCTTGGAATACAACAACTGGGTCATTTAATGATCCTATAGATCCCCGAGCGCCTCATATGGACAACGCCACAGGTATAAGTACTAAGCTGTATGTAGCTGGAGATGCAAGAGCTAATGAAAATCCGCTCTTAATAACGTTTCACACCATATTTGTCAGAGAGCATAATAGGTTATGTGATCTACTCAAATCTGAGCATTCTGATTGGTCTGACGAAGAGTTGTATCACGCAGCACGTAGATGGAATGGCGCTTTAATTCAGAATGTCACATACAACGAATGGTTGACATCTATGGGCATCACTCTGCCAGAGTATAGAGGTTATAGAGATGATATAAATCCTCAGATTATGAATGTGTTTTCGGCTGCAGCATTCAGAGTTGGGCATACATTGATCAATTCTAACATTCTAAGAATAGATCAAGAAGGAGAAGAAATAGCTAGTGGACATATTGGATTAAGGGATGCATTCTTTAATCCATCTGTTGTAAACTTGGCTGGAGGAATCGAACCATATTTGCGAGGGATGGCCACTCAGGTTCAACAAAAAATGGATTCTAAGATCATTGATGATGTTAGAAATTTTCTTTTCGGAGGACCACAAGCTGGTGGTTTGGATTTAGCGGCTATTAATATTAATCGAGGCAGAGAAAGGGGGTTACCTGATTACAATACCATAAGAGCGAACTTCGGGTTGCCGAGAATAAAAACGTTTGAAGAAATAACCAAGTCTCCAAAGGTTGCGGATCAGTTGTCTAAACTTTACGGATCCATAGATAATATTGATCCATGGGTTGGGATGTTGGCGGAAGATTATATGCCCAATGCGATCCTTGGTAGTAGCCTCATGATGATTATAGAGCAGCAATTTAGATTATTGCGGGATGGCGATAGATTTTATTACGAAGGGGATTTGTTCTTTTCGGAAGATGACATCAGACAAATTAAGGCGACTTCGATGCGAGATATTATCATGCGCAATTCAGAAATTGATATCATGCAGCCCAATGTGTTTGAGGCAATGCCTGTTGAGACGTTGAACAGAGGACCACAATTAGCCGAAATATCCTTAGAGGCAGAGATATTTCCCAATCCGACTTCGGACCAATTTGAGGTTAAATTATTTATGACTGAAGCACAGGATATTACAATCACGGTGTTTGATAACTTAGGAAGACAGGTGTTTCATTCTACTGAAAAAGTTGACTCTGGGATCAACTTCATAGAGTGTGATATTGATGAACAAAGTGTGTCTAATTTCTACAATGTCCTTGTACATCAAGATGCTTTGAACTACCGAATGCTCAGGGTTTTTAAGAATTGATATATCAATTTGTTCCGCTCTCTCTATAGATATATCGTATATAGAATGAGCACCTTGGCCTCAAAATAAAGACTTCATTAATTTTCCAAGATAAAAATTAATTGATTGATTTTCAATCATCTATACATGATGATTTACTTTATGTATTTCATTGTATTATATATACCTTATTTGGCATTCAATTTGTTCTTTAGTAATCGTATTAAATATTTTTTAGACGTTTTTACTAAAAACCGATTTATGACATCAGTTAAAACATACTTGGCAGATATACATCAGCTCTTTATAGAGGGGATAGAAAGAGTTCTCGAAGAAATAGATTATCCCAAGATAGAAATAGTAGGTAGAGCATACAATGCCAAAGAGCTAATTGCTGATCTAAAGACTGTAGAAGTTGATTTGTTGTTTATGGAACTCAACTTTACAGATAATGATGGACTAAGCATGATAAAAGATCTCAAAGCCGAGTATCCAGCAATGAGAATATGTGTACTAAGCGGTTATACAGATCATAAGTTTGTCAAAGAGGCGTTCCAAAATGGCGCTGATGGATATTACAGTAAATTTAATTCGACTGAGGAACTTACAGCGTGTATCAACGAGATAAGCATTGGTAATACCTTCTTAGCTCCAGGTATCAATATTACTCCTAAAAAGAACGGTTCGAATGCCTTTAAAAATGCGAACTATTTAGAAGACAGATTCTTACTGAAAAAGAAACTGACAAAAAGAGAACAGGAGGTTCTGGAATTAATCACAAAGGCTATGAATAATAAAGAAATAGCCGAAAAACTCTACATAAGTGATCAAACTGTAGGTGTGCATAGAAAGAATATAATGAGAAAGCTCAATGTGAGAAACACGGTGAATCTTATCAAATTTGCTATAGATCATCAGTTAGTATAATTCTCATTCATCAGAGGTCCCTCCAGTACTATAACCTCTTGACATCCAGCTGATTAAATCCCTTGTATTCTATAGGTCAAAAGACAAAATAGGATAACAATGACACTAAGAAAGTTCAAATTATTTATTGTCACGATCAACCTGGCATTTGTATTTAATACAATGTCCATTTATGGTCAATGCAATTTTGCTTGCAATGATACCATCAATATTTCTGTAGATAGAGATTGCCGAATATTTATTACTCCCGATATGATCTTGGATGGATCTGACCCAGCATGTAGTGCTGCCACCATCAATGTAATCAACGGAAGTAATCAATCCATTGGAACGCTCATAACACAACAATATGTTGGACAGACTTTAAGAGTAGATATTAGTCTCGGTAGCAATAGTTGCTCATCTTATATAAAAGTAGAAGACAAGTTGCCACCAGAGATTATATGTCCTCCCAATGATACATTAAAATGTGATGATACTGACTTTGCTGCTACCAATGCAAGTCTCGAGAGTTATCTAGAAAACTTGCTTGAATCGACTATTATTGACAATTGTGGAAATGAAGAGGTTACGGTTGAAATAATTAAAAATGACCTTAGTCAATTATGTGAAGCGCCATACGCATCAGTCAGAAATATAATGTTTAATGCTCTTGATAATCAAGCTAATGCAACAACCTGCAGCTTTGACATCTACTACGAGGCAATCTCTCCAGATAGTGTAGATGCTCCTAAAAATTTTACTGAGGATATGACCTTAAGCTGTACGGAGTCCTTTCCGGAGGTTGATGGCATGCCATATCCTTCTGTAGAGTTCTTACTGCAACGAGTAGGGGATATTTCATTGCCCAATATAGATGGTGATGCACTTGCAGAATTAATCGACGGTGTCTTTGTATCTGATAATTTGTGCAATTTCATGATCACATATACTGATCAAGTATTCCCATCCTGTGGAGGTAGCTACAAAGTAGTAAGAAGCTGGTTAGTACAGGATTGGTGTAGTATAAATCCACCGTCCACATTTCACCAAGTTATTAAGGTTGTAGATGAAGAAATTAATATCATCAATGGCCCTAGTAATATGACGATAGACGCATCGGGATCATCATGTGAAGCCACATTGGCACTGGATATCCCGACAGTAGCTGCTAATGAATGCAGCGATTGGACATGGAATGTTGCAGTAAAAGCAGAGGGAGAATCAGAATTCACAACAGTAAGAAGCAACATATCTTCAATAATCAATAGTGTAAGTTATACTTTTTCATTAGGCACCAACATGGTGATTTACACCGTTGTTGATGATTGTGGCAATACTGATGAATGGAGTTTTAACGTAACAGTTAGAGATAATGATGAGCCTATGGCCGTATGTGACCTGCGGACAGTAGTGACGCTTAATGAAGATTTTAATGCTAAAGTTTTTGCCCAGTCATTTGATGATTTGAGTTTTGATGTTTGTTCAGAGATAACATATCAAGTAAGACGAAAGGATGGTGGTTGCGAATCATCGTCTACTTTTGGAGATTTTGTTAAGTTTTGTTGTGAGGACTTCGGCAGGGTGATTATGATCGAGCTCAGAGTAACCGATGAGAATGGTCTCTCGAGTACCTGTTGGGCAGAAGCAGTGATTCAATTTGCTGGAGAGGTATTAGATATCACCTGTCCAAGTAATCCTGGCCCTGTTGACTGTCGAAATTTTGAAAACTTTAATTTAGGATCTCTAACCAGGCCAATTATTGTTACTAATAGTACATGTGTAGGCCCTTTCAATCCAGTGCCGTCAGTTGTTAATGAAGATATAGATGAATGCGGTGATGGATTTAAAGATATAGATTGGACTATAGAATATAATGGTGCAGATACGGTGATTTGTAGCCAGAGATTGACTTTTTTGAATACCGATCCATTTGATGAGATGGATATAAACTGGCCTACTAATAAGACGATTTCTTCTTGCGATGATCTTGCACCGACTCAATCTGAGTTAGACAATATAATAGGTAATAACATTGGATGCTCTAACGTCATTTACTCAGAACCTCAGGATAGGGTATTTCAAAATCTGTCTAATGCTTGCATCAAGGTGCTTAGGACATGGACAGTAGTCGACTGGTGTCGTTATCCTGAAGATCCAAATGCAATATGGACTCAAGTCCAAACTATTATCGTCAGTGAGTCTGAAGATCCTGAGTTTGCAGCTACAGTTGCTTCTATAGAAAGGGATCCAACCCTGATAGGATGCAATGAGGAAGTAGTGATTACACCAATGGCTACCGATGATTGCACCCCAGACGAAGACTTAATATGGACTTATCGCTTGGGATTAGTCTCTGGTAACAGTTCTATAGATA
>CAZJHC010000073.1:0-12862 GCA_964545645.1 uncultured Saprospiraceae bacterium | reverse complement strand
GCCATATTAGCAAAGAAATCATCAATGGCTGTCCAATTGTCACCTCCATCCGTAGTTTTCCATAGCCCTCCGGCTACTCCTCCACTAAAAATAGTATTACCAGTTACATCGCTTTTATCAATTAATATAGTTCTGGTTCGGCCCGATACATTTGTTGGGCCACGTTCCTCCCAGCTTACACCGGGTATAGAGCTCTTTGAGTATGCTTGAGATTTTAACCTTTTTTGTGCAGTTTGACGAGCTTTGATCAGCCGTGTTGTTTCAACTTTGTTGGTTTTGGGATCCCGCATCATATAGTAGTCATGCAGAAATCTTTCGTGGGATGCTTCTTGTTTGGTCAACTCTTTATATGGTCCTTTACCTTTTATAGGATGGTCAGAGTCATTATAAATGATAATGCCTACAATAGCAGCAATGAGTAAAACTAATAGGATGTTACGTAAAGTCATAGCAAAAGGTTCGTTCTTAAAGATAATTAAAAAACCACTTTAGTACGACGAGGTGCCTGTAACAGGAGAAATATCCCTCTTTATAGTGATAGAAGCTTTATAAAAGAATAACACTGCTATCATGTCGAGTCCTCCTATTATAAGTAGACTCCAACGGATGGCTTGATCTCCATATACTGGCGTCAGGTAATCACTTAGCGCTCCAGTAAGATAAGGACCGAGACCCATACCAAACAGGCTGATTAAAACCATAATGATCGCACTAGAGATAGCCCTCATCCTGGATCCAACCATCGACTGAACAAGAGCATACGTTGGCCCCAAAAAAATAGCATAGGTAATATTAGGAATAAGATAAGCGCACAGGGTAACATACTTGTGTGTAGTCAACAACAGTAACAAGGCAAATGGCAAACTCAAAATAATAGAGATTGTCGGTAGCCATAGGTACCATCGGATATCCTTTTTGCTCAGTTTATCTCCAAGGTACCCACCTATATAAGTGCCTGCGGCTCCACATACTCCTATGGCCAGAGCGAGCCAAAGACCTATTTCTACAGTGCCCATACCATATACTCGAGAGAGTAGTGGAGGCATCCAATTAGCAAAAGCGCTCCCAACAAATGTGTGAAGGATGGCCGCAAGGGCCATATAGATGAATGTTTGTTTGGAGATTAAGAATTTAAAAACCTCTGTAACAGTAGGGAGACTACTACTATGTTGATCATCTACTGTAGAGGGTAGACGAACAGGTTCGATGACAGTGAGATAGAAGATCAGCGAAAACAATAGTCCAGGGATACCAATGATATAGAAGGCAGCTCTCCAGCCATAAGTCTGCTCCAATATCCCACCCAAGCCAAATCCA
Organism: uncultured Saprospiraceae bacterium; assembly: GCA_964545645.1. Classification (GTDB taxonomy): domain Bacteria; phylum Bacteroidota; class Bacteroidia; order Chitinophagales; family Saprospiraceae; genus GYS-P2D. Next base: position 11,545 of record CAZJHC010000073.1, on the reverse strand, counting down.
ATGAGCAATCCTATATATACACCCAATCCATGGATGGCATAGGCTATAGATCTTTGCTCCTGAGGAAAGTAATCGGCTATGATAGAGTGAGAAGCTGGTGTTGCTCCGGCCTCTCCCATGCCGACTCCCATACGAGCTAAAGTCAACTGTAAGTAGGTGGCCGCTAATCCAGTTAAGGCCGTTATCAAACTCCAGATAGATAGAGAGATGGTGATAATATTTTTTCTGCTCGAGCGATCCGCTAATCGGGCTATTGGGATGACGACTATAACGTATAGGATAGAAAATGCCAAACCACTTATGAAACCAAGTTGCGCATCCGTCAATCCTAATTCCGCTTTGATCGGCTCCTGGAGGATGATGATCAGCTGGCGATCTATAAAGGCAAATACAGAGACGACCGTCAACATTGAGAGTACATACCATTTGTAAGTGGGAGCTTGTTGTTGAGATCGTTTATTTTGGTCCACAGGCAGTTTTGCTTTGGACAAGATACTTTAATCAAAGGGTAATAACGAAGGGGGTAATTGTAAATTTAGATGAGATGCTAAATCAAGCGATAATAGTGCTTTCAAAAGCTTTCGCATCTAACTCGAGTAGTCCAGTCTCTATCAATGCTACTTCCTATAATCGTGGATGTAGCGGATTGAGCAATGTGTTTTTCTCGCTTAAGCACTGGCACTTGTAAGGAGAGGCTATCTTGGTTTAGTAGCCATAGTGAACCTAAGGTAGTGGTTGATTCGTGGGTAGTACTACTTTATTCTATTGGTCTCCAAATAGTCGTGCGCCTGTCCCTGAAAGATCTTGGAGGTAAGATTTTTAGTTATGCGGTAGACATAGTTCTCAGAAATTCTGTCTCACTTACGATAGATAGTATAGAGAATGATAATTATAGCACTATCTATAGATTAAATACTTTGCTTCGAATGTTTATAGATTTCTCGCTCTGCTCGAAATGAGTTCAGTAACGCAAATCGGAGATTTACTACTTCACTCACTTCCCTATACAGAAACTACTAAAAATACTCTCCAACAAATCGTCAGTGCTGATCTCTCCCGTGATCAGTCCCAGATGATGAAGGGCTTGGCGGATATCCAGGGCAATAAAGTCTCCTGTTGTGCCATCTGAGAGTCCACGAAGCACACTTGACAGCGCTTCATATGAGTTGTTAAGCGCCTCATAATGGCGATTATTGGTGACGACAGTTTGATCGAGTAGGGTAGGGTCGTCGATGACCATCTCGTAGAGTCGATCCTTGATATAGTCTATATTCATTTTATTCTTGGCGGAGGCGGTAATCAGATTGCTATAGGATATGAGGCCGTCTGAATAGTAATCTTCTGGTCTAACATATGGGTTGAGGTCCATCTTGTTGCCTATGAATATCTGTTTGCTCTTGGCAGTGATAGCTTGACTGCCTTGGAGGAATCTATCTACATCGTCCCATAGGTCCTCAGGGGTTATAGTGGTTACATCAAATACATAGATTACCAGTGTCGACTGAGCTATTTTTTCGATAGTACGCTCTACTCCTATTTTTTCGATTTCATCTTGTGCCCTGCGGATACCTGCAGTATCGATGAGCCTGAAGTTGATCCCCTTGATATTGAGCCCTTCCTCTATGGTATCTCTGGTCGTACCTGCGATCTTTGATACGATGGCTCGCTCTTCGTTAAGGAGTGAATTGAGTAGGGTAGACTTACCTGCATTTGGCCTGCCCGCAATCACTGTCGATACGCCATTCTTAATAACATTGCCTAATTGAAACGAGTTGATTAGTCGCAGGAGGACCTTGAGGATCTTTTCTACAAGATCTGTTAGTTTTGATCTATCGGCGAATTCTACATCTTCTTCGCCGAAGTCCAGTTCGAGTTCTATGAGGCTGGCAAATTCGATAAGTTCTTTCCTTAGCTTTTGTATTTCATCAGAGAATCCACCTCGCATTTGATTCATAGCGATTTCATGGGATGCTTCATTATCTGAGGCAATCAGATCTGCAACCGCCTCCGCTTGCGAGAGGTCCAGCTGACCATTGAGGAAGGCCCGCATCGTAAACTCACCTCTGTCAGCAAGACGGACGCCGTTTCTGACAAAGAGTTGGATAATTTGATCTATAATATAGGGAGACCCATGACAAGATATCTCAACGCTATCTTCTCGTGTATAGCTGCGAGGAGCCTTGAATAATGTCGCTAAACACTCATCGAGGATCTTGCCTTTTTCATCCTTTATTTTCCCGTAGTGTACCGTATGTCCTGCCGATTTAGACAGATTTTGACCATAGTAAAATCGATCACATATTTGGATTACATCTGGCCCTGATAATCTGATCACTCCTATGGCTCCGATTCCTGTCGGAGTAGCTAAGGCGATGATGTTTTCATTTGCCGCTATACTCATAAGACAAAAGTAAAACATACCATCAGAAATATTTCAATTGTCAATAATGCGCAATAAATGAAATGTATTTTTGACATTCATTAACTATGTCATAATGGGAGATGTTATAACACTGGGTGAATTTATAATCAAAAGTCAAACTCGATTTCCGGATTCCAGTGGAGAGTTGTCCAAGCTGATCAGTAGTATCCGCTTGGCAGCTAAGATTGTTAATGCAGAAATCAATAAGGCGGGCTTGGTACAGGATATCTTAGGGGCTGTGGGGCAGCAAAATATCCAAGGAGAAGATCAGCAAAAATTGGACTTATACGCCAATCAAAAGTTTATCAATGCGATCGAAGCACGACAGATAGTATGTGGTATAGCCTCGGAAGAAGAAGACTCATTCATCGCTTTTGATAGTGAACAATGTCGCAATGGGAAGTATGTCATTCTTATGGATCCGTTAGATGGATCTTCCAATATAGATGTCAATGTCTCAGTGGGCACCATTTTTTCTATATACCAACGTGTATCACCGATAGGTAGTAAGGCGATTTTAGAGGATTTCTTGCAACCTGGACGTAATCAGGTGGCAGCAGGATATGTCATTTATGGTTCCTCGACGATGTTAGTTTATACTACGGGCGATGGAGTCCATGGCTTTACCTTAGACCCAACTATTGGTTCTTACTTCCTATCGCATCCAGATATGAAAATCCCCGTAGATGGCTCTATTTACTCTGTCAACGAAGGAAATTACCCTTTCTTTTCACAGGGAGTGAAGGACTACTTACGACACATCAAACAAATAGAGAAGGAAAGTAATCGTCCGTATACTGGCAGGTATATTGGGTCCTTGGTCTCTGATATCCATCGTAATATTTTAAAAGGTGGCATGTACATGTACCCCGGGACTTCTCTTAAGCCAAATGGTAAACTGAGGCTTTGTTACGAATGTAATCCTATGGCATTCATTATGGAACAGGCCAATGGAAAGGCTATAGATGGCGCTCAAAACATCTTAGATATCAAGCCACAAGAATTACATCAGAGGTGCCCATTATTTACTGGTTCAGAAAATATGATCCAAGAGGTACAACGATTCATATAGTGCTACTTACCTTTGTGACATGTTTAAACAAGTTTGTCTTTCGGTTCTGACTATTTTATTATTAAGTGGATGCTCCTCATATAGTAAGCTTTCTGAACAGCCGTTCATGCATAAGGATCCAGATGTATCAAGAATACTCTATCGAGCTTTTATACATGCTGGCAGTGTTGAGAAATATCAAAATTTGGAATCGATAAGCTACAAAAAGAGAACTATTCTCTATCACGCTGATGGTACTAAGGAGAGCGATGTTACGCAATTTCATGAGTATCAAATGGCTGCAGCGTTGTCAGCGACCATATTCTGGATGAAAGATGGAGAACGACACTCTATCGAATATAAAGAAGGTGCTGGGCATAAATATGTGAATGGCGAACCTATAGATGGAAGCTCCGATTCTGCAACCCAGTCTTTTCTAAGCGCTCATTATGTACTATTTATGCCTTTTAAGTTGGCAGATGAAAATATAGTCCTGTCCTATGAAGGTCAAGATAAACTGCAATCAGGTGTAACTGTAGATGTAATAAAAGCAATCTATAATCCTGATAATCATAGTAATCATAGTACAGACGATACATGGTGGTACTATTTTGATGCTGAGACTGGTGCATACGAAGGAAGTATGGTCTATCATGCACCTACATACGCATTCATTGAGAATACTGTCAAGGATAAAGAACTGCCTCTCGTGATGAATAACTATCGAAAGAGCTATCGAGTAGATAAGGATAGAAATATAGAATATCTCAGAGGAGAGTTTTTCTACGAAGATTATCAGATGACTTTTAAGAATTAACCTCCTATCGTCGCCATTGACTCACTTATCTTAGTATTGACTCTATTTCGTTCTGCCTCGAAACCGTCCTTGGCACGATGTGATAAGGCATCTTTGAGGGCATTCTGAAGGTCTATATCTGTCGCTCCAGATCTGATCAGGTCACGTATGTTAAATATGCCATCATCGTATAGGCAAGTCTTGAGCACACCAGTTGGAGTAAGCCTGATACGATTGCATGTGCCACAAAAGGTGCGACTATAACTAGCAATAATACCTAAAGTGCCGCTATAACCTGGGATCGAGTAGTTCGTGGAGGTACTGTTGGGGCCAGCAACGGCTCTGCTTATGCCAGGGTGATGCTCTTTGATATAGTTGAGTATTTGAACATGGTTCCAAGTATCATGGTCCTCATGACTACCACTCCCATTGAATGGCATCTCTTCCAAAAATCTAACACCAATATTATTGTGCTTAGCAAGTTCGATCATTGGTAAGATATCATCAATATTATGACGATTCATGACGACCATATTGATTTTGGTAGGGATCTCATACTCGATTAATTGAGTGAGGGTAGACATCACCTTGTCATAACTATTACGTCTGGTGATCTTGAAAAATCGATCGGGATCTAAACTATCTAAACTCAGATTGATAGAATTTATGCCTAGATCACGTATGAGTGCTACCTTGTCATCGGTCAGAGTGCCATTGGTAGTAATATGTGTGCTAGTGATCCCTTCTATAGCAGTAATTCTTTGTAAAAAATCAATCAATCCCTTACGTAAGAATGGTTCCCCTCCAGTAAGGCGGATTTTAGAAATACCCAACTGCGAGAATACACTAATGATCCTCTCCATCTCTTCAAAGCTTAAGAGCTCTTTGCGATCTACATAAGTGATCCCTTCCTCGGGCATGCAATAATGACATCTTAAATTGCACCTATCGGTGACAGCTACCCTGAGGTAGTTGATGATCCTGCCATGATTGTCATAGAGCATACTTAAGACTTTAGCGATGGTTGAAGATATGGCATAAGTGAATAATTTGCTGTATTTATACATTTTCAATGACTAGTCCTATGAATATTAGAATAAAGGCATTTGGCATTGCCCGAGAAATAATCAATAATTCTAAGGTCGAATTGACCCTCGAAGGAGTAGAAACAACCGGCCAATTGAAGCAATACTTGATAAGCGCCTATCCAGCTTTTGCTGAGTTGTTGACATTTTCTTTGGCTGTTAAAGATGAATATCAAGAAGATGACTTCCTCTTGACCGATAACGACGAAGTGATCATCATTCCACCTGTCAGTGGAGGATAAATTATTAATACGACATGATAGATGTAAGAATTTCTGATCAACCGTTGAGCACCCAAGAGTCCTTGTTGCAAGTATCAGATTCTGCTGCTGGAGGGACGGTTCAATTTGTCGGAACTGTCAGAAATCAGACGAAGGGCAAGAGAGTAGTGCGCTTAGAATTTGAAGCTTATGAACCTATGGCTCTCAAAGAGTTAAACAAGATCGCTGAGACCATCATGGATCGATGGTCAGCGTCTCATGTATCGATACATCATCGCATAGGAACGCTTGATATCAAAGATGTTGCGGTTATTATCTCTGTGGCTACTCCACATCGAAAAGCTGCTTTTGAAGCGTGTCAGTATGCCATAGATACGCTAAAAGAGACTGTACCTATATGGAAGAAAGAGATATTTGAAGATGGTGAGGTATGGGTAGCAGCGCACCCTTAGATCATTAGTATCACAACCCGATCATCTGATGATGCTACGATGAATGAGTTTGAAAAATTAACTTGTCATAGTTGATATGTAGATAAGATAGACTTGTAAAATAGCCTTTAAACTTCATGTATCAGCTTAAAGTTAACCTATAGCTCTATTCTCGTGTAACTACCAACTTCCACCACCACCGCCGCCAAATCCACCACCCACAGATCCTCCTCCGCCACCGCCACTGCTGGTGTTACTGGCAGGGGCAGAGTAAAATACTTTTTCGATCTTATGGGCACCAAAATCTTTGGTGAATGTTCCAAAAGATGGCCGATTGCCTTGATGATGTGCGCCATCATAGATGTACCAATCAGGAGCATGATAGTCTCTGTCTTTAAAGTATCGCTCCCACTCCTTGTCCAATCCAAAAGCCAATGCATATGGAAATACTTGGTTAATATAATTGGGATTGTCACTCATGAGATCAGCGAGTTTTTCTGGATCAGGATCCTTAAGAAACTGATACAAGCCTCTGAGATATTGGTGCATGGTATAGCCTTTGTCACTAAGCTTGGGTTGCATAAAGTGTAAGACAAAAGCATATACTCCCAAGATGATTAGCCCTACTCCCATCATGACGGCCTGCAGTACGACGATCGAGGCAATCCCTAGTCCAAGCAGTATAAGAAAGAACGCTATGAGCCATCCAGAGTGAAACGTTTTTAATGCTTTTTGATCATAGAGCTCTTTAGCTTTAACTTCTTTCATGATCTTGGTGGCTGTGGATGCTACGGTCTGATACATTTTTTCTTTGAAGGATGACAGCAGTGTATTGTCGCTCTTTTCAAACAGTTTATTAAACATGTGACGTGCATACTCGGGCTCCTCTGAAGAGATATCTTTTATTTTTTCAAAATAGACATCTTCCTCCAGCTGCCTCATATAGAGGTATCCTTTATCTCCCCAGTAGGGTAGCAAAGCAATGATATCCCTCCGGTTTACTTTGTAATCATAGAAGGTGCCGACTTGGGCAGGGCTCATGCCTACTGGGGGGTGATATTGTATATCTACTTTAACTATATCAGGTTGTCGTCTGCCTTTTTGTCGCCATTGACCGAAGAGTAGAGCTGCGAGTCCTGCAGGGATTAGAGACAACCAATTTTTGGAGGGGCCAACTTCGGTAAGCTCAGGTTTGCTTTGAGCGCTATTTTGGACCTTTACAGGTAACAGACCTTTGGGTAACTGGAATGATACAGTAACTCCTTGTTTAGGTCCAAGGGCTATTGGATTGTTTGATGAAATAATATTTTCGGTGAGGGTGTCCAGAGTGGCTAAAGATGTTCCTCTATCGCCTATCAATACCTGATAGTCTGTGACTTTGGATCTCCATCCATATGGAAACCTAACTTCGTAAGCTACACGCTCTATAGGTACCTCCCATTCAGGACCTATGACATTCCAATAAAATTCATCTGAGTCTTCATAATGAGCTATTGCACCATCGACATGATAGGTAATACTATAGTCTTGGATGCCAGTTAGATAACGATCTGGATGGCCTATTCTGATCTCCTTATTGCGCCCCTTGGTACTTATCTTATAGTTCCAATTGGCCACCTGTATATCTCTCACATTGATTTTGTAATTCTTATCCTGGCCAAGAGAATAATGGATGGGGATAGTTCTAAAAATACCTCTCCTCTGCTCTAAGAACTCTACCTGAAGGTCCTCTGTTACCTTGATTTGACCATCATCAAGGAGTAAAACCTCCACAGTATATTTTTTTATCACAAACCCTTCGTCTGCGAGTAAGCTTCCAATTGAACATAGTGAAATCAGTAAGCAGGAAAGATAGGCTTTCATGAGATTGTTGTATTGATGATTTAAAATAGAACTATACCAGCTAATATCAAGGAACAACCTATCAATAGATCAAAATAGTCGACCATCTAATGGTCAAAGATCAATGTTGACGCTTGTATTCTTTTTATTGAGCAATTTAGTTGTGAGGCCTTGCTCTGATGCTACTTTGATCAGATTGGTTTGATCATCATATATCTCTGTTAAGAAAGTAGTTGTCAGATCAATCTTTTTTATGGTATTGAGATCTGCTCTATCATAAAGTATCGTAATCCAAACTGCATCAGGAGAGGCGGAGATATCATCAATAGTCGGCGTGAGCGGGGTGTCATTAGCATATAGATGGATTGACTTGGACAAGTATCGTGCGATGAGTTCATCTGAGGAAGTGTAATCCTCCGACAACTCTGCTCCTGGCTCCAGGCCGACTGCTTGTTGTAGATCATCTATAAAAGTCTTGAGGACAAGTTCTACTTGATGGTCAGTGATTTCTATTTCGCTTATGCTGATATGGATATCATGGACAGCCGGCTGTACCAAAAATAAAAATGAAACTATGGTCAATAGGTGACTCATAGTTTCATAACGGTAGAACTATATGGTTAGTTACAAACTTAGGTGCCTATTTTAATGCTGCTCAGGAGGTTCAATGACTTAGGATCCGAGGTGTCATATTGATAAAATCCATCAGGTCCAACTAACAGGAGGAGCTCAGAATTGATTGATATCACATCAAAAGCTCCTATATCCTCAATATGAGATATCAGGTTCCGATGGATTTCTTCTAGGTTGGAAGTGTTGAATACCTTGAGGCCAAACTCACCTTCGCAGAGGTATAGCGTCTGATCTCTTACGGACAACCCATGAGGATGATCCATAGGGAACGAAGCTAAAAGCTCTGGTTCTTCAATATTACTAATATCCACCACGTCTAACTGATTGATAAAATTTTGGCATTCTGAGCCATCTCTCAAGGTTACATAAGCTATATCGTCTTGTACCACCACTGGATCACAAGCTCGAGCATGTCTGAATGTTGATCTATACAGAGGGTTGGCAGGATCGCTGTTGTCCAGTATGTGCATGCCATCATTAGCTCCGATGAAGATGTTTTCTTTGTAAGGAAAGATGGTCTCTACACCCCAGTCGAGGTAGACCGTATTGATTAATTCTGGTTTAGATAAGTTGCCTGCATCAAAGACCTTCATAGAGAAGTTGTTGACATAGTAAAAGAAGTTACCTATAAATGCGACTCGTGCCAAGGAGCCTCCACCTCCTGATACTTCGGGTACACCGGCATCTAAGGCAAAATCATTTAATACCGGATCTATGGATCTGAATATATCTGTGTTGTAATATATGACTCCGTCAATCTCTGTCTCAAATGGGATCTCCTCTCCACAAGGCACCTCCACGTCGGTCGTCAGGTGTTGATACTCGACTATGAATGCCTGGCGCTCTTGGTCAAAATATGCCTCCTCTCTAATATTGGGAATGGTACATGTGATCTCAGGGTTACGGATGTCGCTGATATCGATCACCATCAAGTTGTAAAAATCATCGGCATAAATATGATTCCCTTTTAAGGCTATGTCAATATTGCCTTCTATGCTGATAAACCCAATTTTTTGAGGTGATTGGATGTCGCTGTTGTCTATGATGTGTACACCGTGATTGATCTCATTGATTAGGATGTACTGGGCATAGTAATATATCTTACCTGGATTTTCTAAAGTTCTCTGGCTTTCAAAAGTCACTTCTGGGCTGAGTTCTTCGGCACTTTTATAAACAGGGACATAAGCTTCGAAAGCATATATATCTTGGCAGTTTTTTTCGCAACTGGTCATTAAGATGCTGGCTGCAAGGGCGAGTAAGGCGATAATTCTAGTCATGGCTGTATAAGTTAGTCTATTATACTAACTATGTAAAGCCTTAAAACGCTTATCATTCATTAAGACTGATTAACCAGCGAGACTATTGCTAATGAGATATAGGCTTATGACAGCACTTATGATGGACAGAGTGCGTGTCCAATATTTTTGTGTTAAACCAACCTTCATAACCATCCAGGCTATTGCCATAGTGATTGCGACAATGATTAACTGCCCTATCTCAACACCGATATTAAAAGCTAGTAAGGGCTGTATAATGCTTTCTTCTTTGCCAAGTAAAGCTTTGAAAAAATTGCTAAATCCTAAGCCATGTATGAGACCAAAAAATAAGGTCATCATGTAATGCACGGACATATTTAAATGTCCCGAGCGAAATAAATTATATAAGGCTGTAGCGAGAATAGTTAGGGGAATAAGAAATTCGATGATCCCTGCATTTATATTAATAATACTTAAGGCCGACAGTGCTAAAGTCAAGCAATGGCCTACTGTAAATGCCGTGACAAGGATTAAGAGCTGCTTCCATTGAGAAACAAAAAAAATAGCGCAGAGCGTCACAATAAATAATATATGGTCATAGCCTTGTAGGTCTAATATGTGCTCTAACCCAATCTGCAAATATGCTTTAAACATGGTCTAAATTTATTATCTCAACAGTCGCTTTGATATCTTCAGCAACTTCGCACCATTAAAACTATCAATTTTTCGAATTCAAAACTTAAATCAATAGACCAACCGAGAATGAGATGACAAAAAGAAGTGTGGTAAGCGCCATCTGCTTGAGAAATGGATCAAGCATCATTGGTTCTATTTTATTTTTTACGGCTCTATAATTGATCCATAATAGTGGAGTAATTATTAAAAAGAGAAATTGAAGCCACGATTCAAAATGTAAGACGACGAATGTGATCGAACAGATCATACCTACTGTTAATAGTATAGCATGATAAATAACAGCATTCTTTCGGCCCATCTTCAATGCTAATGATCGCTTGCCGGCTTTTTGGTCTGATTCAATATCTCTGATATTGTTAATATTGAGGACGGCCATAGAGAAGGAACCGCAAGATATGGCGGGAAGAACCGCAGACCATGTCCAGCGACCTGCTTGCAAATAGTAACTTCCCAGCACAGATAGTAACCCGAAAAAAAGAAAAACAGATAGATCTCCCCAACCACTATAGCCATAAGGTTTGGATCCAGCTGTGTAGTTTATCGCTGCCCATACTGCTAGTAACCCTAAAGATACAAAGGTCAACTTAAGTGGTATCGCTAGTGTTGTCAATGAGACCAAATACGATCCACATACTATGCAGAGTAATCCAGTACTTATCATCGCATTCTTCATAGAATGAGCTGAAATAGCCCCTGACTGTACAGTTCGCTGAGGCCCAGATCGTTCATCATGATCAGCGCCGTGGATAAAATCACCATATTCGTTTGCAAAATTAGAAACGACTTGTAAGAGTAGGGCAGTAACTACTGTCATCAGCAAAATATCCAACCTGAAGGATCCAAAATATGCTGCTATTGTAGCTCCCATGCATACATTAGCTAAAGCCAGTGGAAGTGTGCGTAGTCGTGCTGCTTGTATCCAGGGATTCATTATAAGCGATATATTATCTCAGTGCAAACTTAAGACGGGATCAGATATAATTGTTCAAAATCCCCATTTTTGGAGATGTAAGCTATCCATAGCCTTCTCACCTTTACGAAATTATATGACAACTTTATCTTAACTCTATGATTTACGCTTATTATTCTCAGGTAATTCTCTTACTTATATC
>CAZJHC010000072.1:0-12885 GCA_964545645.1 uncultured Saprospiraceae bacterium | reverse complement strand
CTGATATCCAATCGACCATCATATGATCAGTAGAATACTCCTCTTATTAATGTTCTTGCTTGCGCTCGGATGCAAGGATGAATCAATCTCTCTTACTAGAGAACTAACCCTAAGTGAAGAGGACCGCCAATCAATTAATTTGATTCCACTACCCTACTCGACTATCTTAGGCTCTGACACCTATACTTTCTCCAACAATATTAAATGGAGTTTTGAAGGTCCCACTGATGATGTTATCAAACAATCATTTAATACTACCACAGATTGGATAGAGACTTTGGACCTTACTAATAGCTCTCCGGCATGGACCATCACCATTAAGACCAAAAATGCTGCCCCCAAACATCCATACGTCGGTGTCGACGAAGCTTACGATCTAAGCATCACCGAAGGAACGATCAATATTACGGCTACCAATGGTATCGGTGCAGCTCATGGCTTACAGACGCTGCGTCAGTTGATCAGTACTGATGACGCTCGCCCGACCATCCCTGCGGGAACTATACATGATCAACCACGATATCCGTGGCGAGGACTGATGATTGATGTCAGTAGACACTTTATGCCGATAGAGGTGCTTTACCAAAATATCGATGCCATGTCAATCATGAAGATGAACACACTCCACCTACATCTTACGGATAATCAAGGATTTAGAATTGAATGCAAGACACATCCAAAGTTGCACAAGTTAGGTTCAGATGGCCAGTATTATACACAGTCTCAAATGCAAGAACTCATACAATATGCAGCAGAACGAGGCATAAGGATTGTACCAGAATTTGATTTGCCTGGACATGCATCCAGCTGGCTTACTGCGTATCCAGAATATGGTAGTAGACGTGGCAACTACCAGCTACAGTCCACCTACGGAGCGTATCCTGATGCTATCGACCCTACTAATCAGGAGGTCTATCTATTTTTAGCAACGTTCATCAAGGAGATGTCAGAGTTGTTCCCTGATGAATATATCCATATAGGTAGCAATGAGGTGCTGCCTCAGGATTGGGCTGCGAATGAGACCATTGCTGATTTTATCAAGGACAAAAAACTAAATGGTTACCAGGATCTGCAGACGTATTTTAATCTAAGAATGTTAGATCTGGTAAAACGAGCAGGTAAAAAAATGATCGCCTGGGATGAAGCGCTACATCCTGAAACGGCCAAAAATCAACTTACGACCCAGGCTTGGCGCAGTCATGATGTCGTGTATGAATCTGCTCTAATGGGCAGTCCTGTGATCCTATCTCACGGCTGGCATCTCGACCATAATCTACCTATCTCTGAGCTTTATCAGGTTGATCCAGATCAAGAACCAGCATATATGAACTTCAATCCAGATCGCAATACCTGGGCTGCCTATGAGATAAGTTCTGAACATCCTATCATCCCTCAAAAAGGTGTACTATTCACGTTCGGATCAAAACAAAACATGAGTGGTTATCTTAACATCATGGGGCGCCAGCATGTTATCCACAAGATAGAATGGAAAGAAGAGCGTATGTCCTTTCAGTTTAAAAACTCCTCAGGACCAATGCGTGCCGAACTTAATAGAAATGAAAAAGGAGCTATAACTGGCTCTATAAATCTCAGTTTTATGGGCATACCTATAGGTGCCACACAAATAGGAGGCGACACCATGGATAGTGGTATCGTATTGCCAGCATTTAACAAGCCTCAAACGCCTACAGCAGCACAATTAAAAAACATCCTTGGCGGAGAAGCAACCATGTGGACTGAGTGGGCCGATGAAACCAATGTCAATGCTCGTATATGGCCCCGTACTGTGGCCATCGCCGAAAAACTCTGGAGCCCTAAGGAGTTGACAACAGATATAGATGATATATATCGACGCACGAATAGTGCGGTTACTCACTTGAGCGATATAGGAGTCCTTGACGATAGACACCAGTTCAAAGTGATGTCTCAATGGACTACTAATGTCGAGATGCTTAGGAGCCTTTATGGCCTAATCCAACTATTGGAAGAGGTCAAATATCACGATCGTTGGTCAGCACATCCAGATCACACAACTGCCACAGCAATGGACAGGGTAGCAGATATAGTGCCAACAGAATCCCTACAAGGACAAGACTTCGGTCTGTTAGTCGATCAGTATGTCAAGGACCCACAAGAAAATCAAAGAGTAGAGATCATAAAAAACCTAGCACAATGGAGTAGTAATTATGATAGGTTAAAAGAGCTCATCCAAGATCATGCTGAGCTAGGGCAGATAGAGTACCATTCGCTAGTTCTTTCTGATCTATCCAAGATTGGATTAACACTTAGTACCGGAACCCCATTGACTAATAAAGAACTTACTTATATTCAAAGGGTAAAATCAGGTAGAGATATAGCTCGAGGTGGTACAACCTTATCAGTGCTACCTGCCCTTTTAAAATTTATAGACTCCCATATCAACCCTTCGTAATGATGGCTGTTTCAATTAGAGCATTAAGTGAAAAAGATATCCATCGATTAGCCACTATCGCTGATGATAAGAAAGTTGCGGATACCTTGAGAGACTATTTTCCTCATCCATATAGTCAATCGGATGCTGAGGAATATATCAAGTTTGTTACAAGTCAAGACCCCACGGTCAACTTTGGCATCATCTACAATGATCTCCTTGTAGGAATCTGTGGTGGCATCCCTATGAGCGATATCCATAGTCATTGTTTAGAGCTAGGCTATTGGTTAGGATCTGACTATTGGGGAAAAGGAATAGCGAGCAAGGCTGTCAAACTATTGATAGACTATTACTTTGGGCAGAAGAGATATAGTCGTCTGCATGCGATCACCTTTAGCAATAATCCAGCTTCGCAACGAGTATTAACAAAAAATGGATTTCAGCAGGAAGGCCTTTTGAGAGAATATGTTTATAAAAACGGTGAGATGCTCGATGCCCCGACATTCTCTTTACTAAAGCGAGAGTGGAAACAAGCTAATGCCTTGCAGTAGTTTATATAGTCGATAGTATTACTACTTTTGACGATATATGCGCTGGACAGATTGTTATACAGAACGAAGATCGGGATCAACAAAAACCAAAGAAGTCCCTCGTACAGAGTATCAGCGTGACTATGATCGTCTGATCTTTGCATCTTCATTCAGGAGATTACAAAACAAAACCCAAGTATTCCCACTTCCTGGTAGCACTTTTGTCCATAATCGGTTGACCCACAGTCTTGAGGTCGCTAGTGTTGGAAGGTCCTTAGGAAATATAGTTGGCACTTATGTATCTAACAACCTCATTGCCCACAAAGACGAGCGATCTCAGTCGTTTTACAAGTTTGATTTAAGCAGTGTGATAGGTTCAGCATGCTTAGCACATGACATCGGCAATCCCGCATTTGGACACTCAGGAGAAAAAGCGATCTCCAATTACTTTATCGAAAATCAAGATACAGTTATACAAGGTCAGCGCTTGAGAGATTTCTTTTCGCCAGCTCAGTGGCAAGATCTTATCTCCTTTGAGGGCAATGCCAACGCCATTAGAGTATTGACACATAACTATAGAGATAAGCCAAAGGGAGGTATGAGGCTCACTCTGACTACGCTGGCAGCCATTCTTAAATATCCATGCGAATCAATAGCGGTAGATCGCAGCTATAAGCATCGTAAAAAGTATGGATTTTTTCAAGCTGAAAAAGAGACTTTTTACGATATAGTGGAGTCGGTGATGATGCACCGAGAGTCAGATGATCCGATAGTCTTTGGTAGACACCCATTCGTCTATCTGGTTGAGGCTGCGGATGATATTTGTTATCGCATTATCGACATGGAGGACGCTCATCGTCTACATATTATAAGCAAAGATCAAGTAAGTACTGCACTGCTCGACATCATAGCGCATCTGAATCGTCCCGAGGATAATTTGACAAAAATCAAAAATACCTTTCATCATATCATGGATGACAATGACTCAATAGCTTATCTCAGAGCCAAGTGTATTAATGCATTGACGCTCTCAAGTGCTGATGTCTTTATAGCCAATCAAGAGACTATCTTGGCAGGTACTTTTAACAACACGCTGATAGATTCTATCGAGGAAGATTGTCCTGCACTCAAAGAGCTCATGAAGTTATCTATCGAAAGAATATACCATCACCATAGTGTCGTAGAGATAGAGATTACTGGTTACCACGTCATGTCGCATCTCCTGCGCCTGTTTGTACCAGCAGTATTGAGGGACACTCCTCAAGGAACTGATCGAATGGCCTTGTCTCTAGTACCGCTTCAATTTAGAGAATTCGAGATTACAGAAGACCCATACCTTAAGGTCCTTTCGATAGTTGACTTTATATCAGGTATGACAGATGCTTACGCTACCGAATTTTATCGCAAGACAACCGGTATAGATATCTCCAAGCATGTATAGATATCATTCACCTAGGTGCTTAGATCGAGCTTTTCGTCATCTTAGCTAAGGAAGCATTCAAGCCAAATTATTCCTTTAACACTAATGTTTAAGTTGGAGCTCGAGTGTTATGATGCGTTATATTTGTAAATTGTAGGGTACCTCTGCTTCAACAACTTGAAAAATATCATATGCTATCCATTCATAACTTCCCTTTATAACTAAGAAAAGTACATGAACAATGAAAGTATCTGATGAGCCAATAGTAATACAAATTAAAACACAAGCATCAATTAGTTCAATCTGGCGAGCATTCACCTTGCTATCTGAATTAAGACAATGGCTATTTGCCGAAATTCCTTCCTTTGTTGCTGAAGAAGGATTCTCTACAGAATTTGATATCCTTGCTGGAGAACGCACCTTCAACCATGTATGGGTCGTAAAAGAAGTCATCAAAAAAGAAAAAATTGTCGTTGAATGGAGCTATACTGGCTACGAGGGGAAAGGTGATGTGTCTTACGAGATTATCAAAGATAGACTCCATAACATTATCAGGGTAACTAATACAGTTACTCAAGATTTTGATAACAATATCCCTGAATTTAAAAGAGAAAGCGCCGTGAATGGATGGAAGTATTTTGTCCAAGACAGGCTTGTCAAATATCTAAGCTAATCACACTTACAATCAAAAAGAATATACTAACGATAGGCCTTGATCCGTCAGATTAACTGATAATTTATTGTTAGCAAAATAGTCTGCAGGGTTATATATACTCTTATATCTTTTAGAACTTAAGCCTATGATACTTCCAATCAATCCACTACCCATCGTGATGCCTATGAGTCTTAAACCTACATCATCTCTAAATCTTTGATTTCGATCAGAACTAACCTGAACGACAGCTATTAGGCTTATTGCCAACCCACTCAACAAGCCGATAGAGGTGCCTTTGCGCACATTAGTTCCTACATTTACTCTCATAAGTTTGATATCAGTTAATTGATACTGATGATCACCCATATCAGTGAAGGAAATCATATTATCAAACACTTCTATCTCCTCGGCACTGTATAAATCTCCACTCTTAGTATGAATAAAACCTTCCTCAAAAGTATACCTCCCGTTGTCCTGACACATCAATGAGGAAAAGTTTATACTTGCTATAATTAATACTATCATCAATCTCATATCACCTTATTACGTCGTCTATAATCATGTTAGCGAGATCAATTTTTTGTTGCCACTGCTCCATATACTGTGTGATATCTTTTCCTTTTATCGATGTCGCCTTAGTAAAGCCTTTGCTACTAGCAGCAATCCTCCCCTGATCATCAAACACCATAAGTTCCATCTGTAGCCTGAGCGTCGCACTGGTACCAAAGGCACCGATACCTATGACCGCCAGATTAGCTCTTGAGAATATTAATCCATCAACATCAAGCAAGTCACATAGATCTATGACATCCTTTTGGTAATTAATAGGATCATCGAAATACTTGTTAAACTTACCATCCCTTAAGTCGAACATATTGTAATCGGGATAGGTACTGATGATTTTAGAAAAATGATCCTCCTCTAGGAGCAATCCTTTGTTGCCTATCAACAAATCACTGCTCTCAAATAATTCTTTAGAATAATCATCTATGAAGACAATGTCGGAGTCAAGTTTATTCTTTAAAGCATCAAGGACGTTTTCTTCTAAGGAGCCGCTTATTGACTCTTGATACTCCATAATTGAAACGGCGATACCATTGGTTTTTTTGTTAAAGATACCTGCATCTATCAGAGGAAAGGTTGGCTGATGAACCTTGCCTATATAGGTATTGATATAGCAGAGTCGATCGTATCGATTCTTAGACATTGGTACCTCGGTGATCACTTTGGAGGATAAACATGCCGAGAAGAGCATCACGGCGCATAATAGAGAAGTCCATTTCATACTAAGTAACGTTTAGTATGAAGTAAGATAATAATATTAATGAATTAATCTTTTAACCACGCATCAAAAGCATCTATGATGGATCGATCAGGGTCATCAGGCAGATAGACCAATTGTCCTTTTCGATTGATGATTTCGTACTGAGGTATATTGAATATCTCATAATCATCTTGAATCTGCTCAAAGTCTGAAGCCCATACATTGGTGCCTAAGATATTCTGATCTTGGAGGGCATTTTGCCAAAGTGTCCTATTATCGTCGATGTTGACATTGAGTAAGACGACCCCTTTGTTTTGGAGCGACGCTCTTATGGTCTCATACTTTTTAAAATTATGCAGACAAGGTCGGCACCAACTGGCCCAAAAGCTTATATAAACTACCTCTCCCTGTAGATCTGAAAGAGATTGGACCGACTGATCTATATGAATGATCGGAAAATCAGGTGCTACTTGTTGTCCATATAGTTCCGATGCGAACGTAATGATCTCGAATAAAAACATCCATGAGATCAGCCATCTAATGCTCATCAAGACCTTCTTTGAGCAACTCCGGAAACTTCTTTTTGAATCGGTTCAGACGAGGTACAGATACCGCCCTGACATATCCTTGATTAGGATTGCGACGTTCAAAGTCTTGATGGTACTCCTCTGCTTCATAAAATTTATCTAACTCAACAATCTGAGTCACTATAGGCTTAGAGAATATCCCAGAGCCTTCCAGTTGTGCCATGTAAGATATAGCTATTTTTTTCTCTCTTTCATTTTGGTAGAAAATCGCTGAGCGATACTGTGGACCTCGGTCTGGACCCTGACGGTTGAGCGTAGTAGGGTCATGAGAGCCAAAAAATACTTGTAACAATGTCGGATAATCTACGACGGTAGAATCATAATAAATTTCTACTGCCTCAGCATGACTGGTATAGCCTCCACTGACGGCTTTATAATTAGCATTTTTGGCTGATCCTCCAGAATACCCTGAAACAGCCTCTTCAACACCTGTCACAGACTCAAAAATCGCCTCCACACACCAAAAACATCCACTCGCAAAATAGGCCTTTTGTAACCCTGATAAATCTTTTTTGGGCTGGACCACCACCTCTGCCAATGTGCGCTCCTCAGAAACCGGGGTAGCGTCCATTGTACCCTTACAACTATTGAGTCCACTAAGAATGAATAATGACGAAAATATCGATAAAAAATGCATAACTGTTATATTGTACTCATTCCTAACTGATTAAGCACCGAATCTGTTTTATTGAACCTCGGATAATATGCAAAATGTCCTCTACGAAACATCCCGAATTAAAAACTTTATTGATGCCATCTTTTCGATTGCATTGACTATACTAATCTTAGAGATCTCTCTACCAAGGATCAACGATCCAACGATCACCTCATTAGGCAGTATCCTTTATGAGCGGCAACCTCAGTTCATAGGTTATATTGTAAGCTTTTGGGTGATTGCCCTATTCTGGTTGTCACATGTACGCAATTTTAGGTATGCCCGAAGTATCGATCACAAACTGATAATGATTAACTTGATCAATCTCTTTTTTGTGGTATTGTTACCATTTTCAACAGGATTATATGTCAACAATTTTGGCAATGCTACGGCATTCTCTTGGTACAGTATTAACATTGCCATCTTGGGGCTCATAAGTGCATGGATGATTAGATATATCTATAACAGCGAGCTGAACAATGGCGAGCTTACTAAACCAAGGATGATATGGTATACGCTCAATGGTCTCAATGTATTTGTCATATGGGCCTTATCAGCAGCCCTAAGTGATGTATATCCATGGATTGCACGAGGATTATTTATTATGATATTTATCAATGAGTCACTACTCACGAGATACTGGAGCAAGAGAGTCCTTGATACCAATCGATAAAAATAGAGGGCAAAATGAACATTGGATTCGTTACAATATAAAGTATATAAAATGAGACTACTGGTTTTATTGATCACCTTAATGACTTATACATCCCTTATCGGTCAGCTTAAAAAAGATATTTCTACAGAGATCAAAGATGTGACTGTATTCCTCAGTGGTGCCCAAATAACCCGAAATGGCACCGCAACATTACCGCAAGGAGAACATCTTCTTACATTCTCTGCTCTTTCTCCCTATATCGATAAAAAGAGCATTCAATTCAAAACTAACAGGAACTTAACGGTACTATCTGTTAACTATCAGTTGGACTTTCTTTCCGCAGAAGAACAGTCAGCAAGCTATCGTCACCTCCAAGAGTCTATTGACTCCCTAACCGGGATTAAAAGAATAGAAGAAGCGATGATCGAAGTTATCGAAGAAGACATCGACTTCTTGATAGACAATAGACAGCTCTCTCATGATACCCAGGCAGTATCCCCAACTCAACTTGATGCTATGGCCCAGTATCAAAGCAAGCGCATGGTAGAACTCAAATTGAAAAAAATCGAGAGGAATGCCTACTTAAGAGAGATCAATGAAAATATAGGACAATATTATAATCAGATAGAATTAAGTAAGAATCAAACAGAAGCATTAGGTCAAATACTCATTAAGGTAGACGTTAAGACCGCTGGTACTATTCCTGTGGTTCTAAACTATGTCACCGAAAATGCCAGCTGGTATCCAAGCTATGATATTGAGGTAAATCGATTGGATCAACCAATGCAACTTAGCTATAAAGCTAATATTATACAACAGACCAAAGAAGACTGGAGTCAAGTCAGTCTAACATTCAGCTCTAATAACCCTACAGTGTCCCCCATAGCTCCTGAGCTAAAAACATATTACTTAGACTACCATCTACTCCCGCCAAGCTATAATGATATATCAAAAGGAATAACAGGAGTGGTAAGAGACAGAAGTGGAGAGGCATTGATCGGCGCTAATATCATCGTCAAAGGGACGACCATAGGTACTATTACTGATCTTGACGGCAGCTTCGAATTGCCAAGACCAGACTTGGGAAGTCAGTTGACTGTGAGTTACACAGGATATGTATCCCAAGATGTCTATATACAGGATCGGCCTATGACAATCGTCCTAAAAGAAGGAGAACTACTTGATGAAGTAGTAGTCACGGGATATAGTGGGAATAGCAGAAAATCTGGACGTTATGCTAAAGAATCCTTGAGTGAGGAAGAGCTTGTGCCAATGTTGCAAGGAAAGATAAGAGGAATGTCGACTCAGCCTATCCCAGTAACTCTCAAAGAAAAGACTACCTCAGTAAGCTTTAAGATAGATCAACCTTACACGATCAAATCAGATCATCAAGCATATGCTGTAGAGATGATAGGTATCATGGTGCCAACACGATATGAGTACCTGACCATACCAAAAATCAATAGTAACGCCTACCTCATCGCTCATGTGGAAGATTGGGAACAATACAACTTCTTAGCGGGCCAAGCCAATATAATCTTAGAAAACACCTTCATCGGATCATCGCTATTAGATCTATCAGGGGCTAATGATGTACTCAAGATCTCTCTAGGCATTGATAAATCAGTTTATGTTAAGAGAGAACAAAAACAAGATTACAAGGATAAAAAGTTTCTCGGGAGAAATAAAACTGAAGTCATTGAATGGTATACAACAGTAAAAAACAATAAAGAACAAGCTATCAATATCAAAGTATTAGATCAAATTCCTGTATCTAATAATGAAGAGATAGAAGTATCCATTGAAGAATCCAGTAAAGCAAACATCGCCGAAGATATCGGCCTATGCACCTGGCAACTCACATTAAATGCTAACCAGGAGCAAGAACTACGATTGGTATATGAAGTCAAATACCCTAAGAATAGACAATTGTCAGTAGAGTAGTTCAGCGCCTCAGTTTGGCCCGTTCATAGCTTCCATCATTAAAACGTATTTGAAAGCTTGATTCAAACAAACGACTGGGTTGATAATAATCAGTTGTAATTACTTGAGCACCAGATTTCTTTGCCATTTCAAATCGCTTATAGTCCTCATGACGTGCCTCCATAGTACCAGCATCGGCTCGGGTACGGACCATATAGCCCTGATCTACCATCGATCGTATAAGGTCAAAATCTTTGATTGGGTTATTGATTATCATGAAGGCAGCCTCGGGATTACCAGCCTCTTGGTTGATGAACATTACGGCACCCTTTAACCCAGGATAAACAGACAGGTATCTACCTCGTTTAGGATCTAATTCATCGAGCACAAACATCAACCGCCCTTGTACTGCTTCAACCGAAGGCCAGCCTTCAGTCAATACTGCCTCCTCTAAACTTGGATAAATCCCTCTAATCATATCAGGAGTGATTAAGTCTTGGGTATCAAAAGCCTGCAATATTTCGGAGTCAATAGTGCGCAAGGCTACCCGATTAAATGTGATAGGTTTTCTGGTATTGGGTACCTCGTGATCTTTAGCATTGATCGTAATAATAATCGGACTATGGTTGGGGTGAGCTTCAGACCAAATTTTTATCTCTTGCAATGCCTCTAAAAATAATAATTGATGACTCCGAAAATCTATCTCTTGAATATGAAAAACTTTTAATCCAGGCTTAGATAATTGACGCTCTATATCGAATGGTTGTGGCGCTGCACCAGTAGCACGCACTATATCCAAGCCGGCAGGGTCGCTGTAATATCCACCTGCAGGATCATAAAATAGATCCAACTCAAGATTCCTCAATCCTAAGTCGAGTTGGTCTGTTATACTGATATGTTCATACTCCAATGAAAGGCCTTCAGCAGAATCAATCGAGGTTATGTAATCTAATATAGCCGGTTCTATAGCGACCTTATAGCTGTTGTGACTGCCTATGATCTGGAGATCATTGAGCAATATAGGATCTTGATCTGGCTGCTTGCAAGAGCCGACAGCACAAAGTATTATTAGAGCTATCAGCGATGATTTCATAATGAATAGTCTTACAACTTCAGTTATCAATAATTTAGACCTCTGCAATATATAAATTGATGTCCCTGTGTCTGCGACATTTTGTTATCTTTTGCGCCAAATGAATGAATATTTTCGATCAGTTATTTTAAAGAGCACTGGTGCCTCTTCAATGTTTGAAAAAGAAATGATCCAAGCATTATGGAGCGGATATGGAAAACTCATTAGGGTCGGATTGTGTGATACTACTATTGATACAGTAGTCGTAAAACATGTGCAACTACCTAACAGAATTAATCATCCTCGAGGATGGAACACTGACATAAGTCATCAGAGAAAGCTACAATCATATAGGGTTGAATCTGCATGGTACCAAATATATAGTTCCCACTGCGCAGCACGACTGCCTATATGCTTAGCGATAGAGTGGCAGGATGATGAAGTCCTTATGGTCTTAGAAGACTTAGACGATGCAGGTTATGCATTGCGCAAACAAACCGTGACATGGGAAGACATAGAGTCCTGTCTGGCATGGCTTGCGAGGTTTCATGCGAGTTATTTAAGCATAGCACCCGATAACCTGTGGGAGGTAGGCACCTACTGGCACTTAGATACGAGGCCTCAAGAGTTGTCCATACTGCATGATCAAAGGTTAAAAGAGGCTGCTCCCTTAATCAATGAAAGACTGAATGCCAGTCAGTACAAAACCATTGTCCATGGTGATGCCAAACTTGCAAATTTTTGTTTTGCAAGTACTGGTGATGTTGCAGGCGTAGACTTTCAATATGTCGGTGGTGGTTGTGGCATGAAAGATGTCGCCTACTTCATAGGTAGTTGCTTGAGAGAATCTGACTGTGAGCGCTTGGAATCTCAAATTCTTGACACGTACTTTAAGCATTTGCAGGAAGAATTGGAGGAACATAACGAGAGCTTGGAGTCAGAGTGGCGCTTACTATATCGAGTCGCTTGGGCAGATTTTCATCGTTTTCTGAAGGGATGGAGTCCTGGCCACTGGAAAATCAATAGCTATAGTGAGCGGATAACTAAAGAGGTGATCGACAATTTATAATAATGGACTTAATACACTTAAGCAATATAGCCATAGAGGCAGCACGGTCAGCAGGCAGCATCATCCAAAGGTATCTCAATCAAGATGTTATAGTAAAACAAAAACAAGCTGGGACAAGTTACGCATCACAAGTTGTCACAGCGGTAGACAAAGAATGTGAAGCCCTCATCCTAACGCATCTACTCTCGACCTGTAGGAAGTATAATATAGGATTGCTGTCCGAAGAGACTCAAGATGATCATAGCCGTTTTGATAAAGATTTTTTTTGGTGCATTGATCCTTTGGATGGCACCCTTGCTTTTATAAATGGGTATCCAGGATTTTCTGTATCAATTGCTTTGGTTGCTAAGGATGGCACACCACATATCGGTGTAGTCCATAATCCTAGCAATGACAACATATATCATGCTATCAAAGAGCATGGAGTGTATAAAAATGGTATTCCATGGACAATAAAAAACACTCATGATTACCTAAGTTATGTGACAGATAGAAAGCTAAAAGATACACCTCAGGCAGATACTATCGAGCAACTCCTGTCCGATTATGTTGGGGATCTCCATCTAAATGGTATCAAAGAAATAGCTGGAGGAGGAGCCGTCCTTAATGCTATACTCGTACTGGAGCATGGACCAGCACTTATGC
>CAZJHC010000071.1:0-13051 GCA_964545645.1 uncultured Saprospiraceae bacterium | reverse complement strand
CAGTCCTACGGAGAAAAAAATCAAAAGACCAAAGACAATATAGCCATCACACAGCAGCGAGTAGAGTCCATGGCACTCATACATAAGAACTTATATCAACGTGATAATCTCGCTGCCATAGAGATGAAGGAGTACATCAAGAATCTATGTTACAGCCTCATCAGCGCTTATCAGACTCCAGACAA
Source organism: uncultured Saprospiraceae bacterium (assembly GCA_964545645.1). Lineage (GTDB taxonomy): Bacteria > Bacteroidota > Bacteroidia > Chitinophagales > Saprospiraceae > GYS-P2D. The sequence continues at coordinate 12,866 of CAZJHC010000071.1, read as the reverse complement.
ACAAGTTGCATTAGTGCTGGATATGGAGCCGTTTGAGTTGGATATAGATCGAGCGATACCATTAGGGCTTGTCATCAATGAGATAGTGACCAATGCGATGAAGTATGCCTTCCCTAAGGTGTATCAAGGCAGACTGACTGTAAGTATGCAGATAAGTGATCATGATGCATACACCTTACTCATCGCTGACAATGGAATCGGCAAATCTGATGATGCCGTTCCTTCATTTGGCTCACAATTGATCAAGCTACTGACGAAGCAAATCCGAGCCAAGATGACATCAGGTAATGATGATGGGCACTGGGTCAGCATCACTTGGGCGGATGATGAGCCCTCCTATCAGAGTTGAATAGACCGTACAGCCATACGACAGTGAATTAATAAGCGTATCATTGCTCCACATCTATTCATATGTTGTCCCCACATGAAATCATAAAGCAAGTTGCCAAACTGGTCAATCAGGGCAATACTTGCTATATCAATAGAAAGAACCGCAAAGTGGTTACAATAGCTGTGGACCATGAAGGTTCTCTGGATGCTGAGTTAACTATTGAGAAATGGATCATCGTGCCACCGATGCCCAAGCAGACTATGGGTTTTGTGATGAAAGATTTTTTGGAGGAAGTAACGGATAGCTCCGTAAAAAAAGAGCTTACCAATGCTCTTAGGAGGAAAAATCCTCAGCGCAACTTTACTCAAGTCATAGAAAGTAGTATAGAAGTTGGTCAGCACTGGCGCAGGTTTAGAGCTGAGCAATGTGAGGAGTATGTCAGGCAAGTGTTCATCGATGAGTACAATCATTAGCCCCTGATGGAGTTATAATCATTGTTCCTTTGTAAAACCTATTTTTGCACCACAGTTTACTTAAGTAGGTGGATATGGATATAACCAATGATGAATATGCTGACATAAGACCTTATCATGATTATGAGGTCAGGGAAGTATTGGATAGATTGATAGAGGACGATGAGTTTATCTCTGCAATCATCAATCTCAGGGTTAAGAAACAAACCAAGTTGATGAAAGCCTTGGCCTATCCATTTGTCCGTCAACGCATGCGTCGCAGGCTCCGAGGTATAACTGACGTGTATGGAGTGCAATGGATCGTAAAAGAATTTTTAGATCGCATGCTCAAGAATTCCTCCAGTTCATTTACTGTGTCAGGTTTGGAGCATCTGGATAAGGACAATAATTACCTGTTCATCAGCAATCACCGAGATATCGTATTGGATCCTGCCTTGGTCAATTATGCATTGATTACTTGTGGATATCCTACCGTGCGTATAGCGATCGGAGACAATTTGCACTCCAAGAATTTTATATCGGACCTGATGAGGCTCAACAAGAGTTTTATTGTCAAGAGATCAATTAAGCGACCTCGAGAACGAGTCACCGCACTACGCCATCTATCGAGTTATATCCAACATTCGCTGTTAATAGATCAGAACAATGTTTGGCTGGCACAAGGAGAAGGTAGGGCCAAGGATGGCAATGACAGGACGCAGCCAGCTATTATCAAAATGCTCAGCATGAGTAAACCAGCTGATATAGAGTTTGCAGACTTCATCAAATCTCTGGTCATCGTACCTGTAGCCATATCCTATGAATATGATCCCTGTGATGCTGATAAGGCCCGAGAGTTATACATCAGGGCATCAGAAGGAAAGTATCAAAAATTACCACAAGAAGACTTTGAAAGTATTGCTAAAGGTATCAAGGGCAACAAAGGAGATATACATATATCTTTCGGTACTCCTCTGACAGATCATATCGATACTCCTGAGCAAGTTGCTCATCTGATAGATCAACAGATTATCTCAAATTATCGAGTGCATGATGCTAACCGCATAGCCTTTGAGTTGCAGTCTCAAGTCGCTCCGAGTAACGATATAAGCCCTAACAAGAGGTCGGTTTTCGACCAGCGATTAAGCCATGTTGCTGACCACCACAAACCATATCTGATCGATATGTACGCCAATGTCTTAGGGCGTAAAAAAGACTTGAAAGTAAACATTGATGATATTGCTGTAAGTGCCAGCAACAATTAAGAATAGTACTCTTCCGTTACTACTTCGTCCAATGAACAAGCAGGTCTCGATCATAATCATACTATTCCTACTGAGGTTACATGTCTCAGCCCAAAAAGGCATTGAGCTTGGTGGCTGGTTAGGGCTAAGTAATTATTTTGGGGACCTCAAGACGAATCTCGATTTTTCTGAACCTCGAGGGGCAGGGGGATTAGTCTTCAGATACAATTTTGATGAGCGCATATCTTACAAGTCATCCTTTAATTATGCTCGCATACATGGTGATGATGTTAATTCTGACAACTCCTATGAGTTTAATCGCCAGCTCAGATTTTATTCAGATATCTACGAATGGAGCAATCAAGTAGAGTTTAACTTCTTCCCCTATGTACATGGCAGTGATGATGAGAACTGGACGCCCTACTTATTTGGTGGTATTACGGCATTGACGTTTACGCCTAAGAGAGAAGTTGATGGTAGAGTTTTTAATTTGCGGTTACATGGGACTGAAGGTCAGGCTATGGGTGAGGAGTATAGCAAATGGACTGTGGCAGGATTATTAGGGTTTGGGATGAAGTGGGATATCAACTATGATTGGAGTATAAATGTGGAGGCAGGGATCAGAGTATCTACAAGTGATTATATCGATGATGTCAGTAACGTTTATCCTGATTTTGATGTTTTGAGACAAGAGCGAGGGCAATCAGCCGTGTTATTATCGGACCCCACACAAAATGCGCTAAATCAGTTTCGACAAAGAGGAAATAATAAGAATAATGATAGCTATGTCTTGTTTGGTGTTAGTGTGATGCGTTATTTTGGTCGTTTGGAGTGTCCAGACATTTCTCAAAGCCGATGATCAAACATTACCCCATTCGATTACCATCATATTCAAGAGGATTTCATATCATCACTGATATTGTCATGTCCTCGATCCAAGAGTTGCCTGAGGAGGGCCTCTTGAGCCTTTTCATACAACATACATCTGCGGGCCTGACTATTAATGAAAATGCTGATCCTACGGTATTGCAAGACTTTGAAAGTTATTTTAATCACATTATTCCAGAGCGTATGCCATTCATTAAGCATGATGTTGAGGGAGATGATGATATGCCGGCTCATATAAAGAGTAGCTTTGTCGGTTCGAGTGTCAGCATACCGATTATCAATGGTCGATTAGCGCTGGGCACTTGGCAAGGACTCTACCTATGCGAGTTTCGAAATCGACCTCATCGTAGGTCATTAATTGCTACCATATATTCATAGCATGCAGTATATCATTGATGGTATTTACTTAGGATTGGCCCTGGCTATATTGCTCGGCCCAATCTTTATCGTATTGATACAATCTACTTTGGAGCATGGTACTCGAGCAGGATTGACAGCGGCTACAGGCATATGGGTTAGCGATGTGATTATCGTTGTTTTAACCTTAGCATTCATTAAGAAAATCGATACTATCGTACAGCATCCAGATTTTATCTTTTGGATGGGATTGATTGGAGGGATCGTCTTGATGGGTGTCGGTATCGCTAATACTTTTAAAAAATCTCATTTGGACCTTGATGCTAAACCTATTAAGGCTTCAGGCTGGTTTGGATTTTGGACTAAAGGATTTCTTGTTAATACTGTCAATCCATTTACGTTCATTTTTTGGTTAAGTACGATTACTTCTTATGTCGCTACTAAGCAATTGACAACCATTGAGAGTGAGTACTTTGTTGCAGCAATAATTATGACCATTATTATAACGGATTCTCTCAAGGTCCTCATGGCTAAAGCTATTAGAAAGCGCATTAACGAAAAAACCCTCAACATTATAAACAAAGTGGCTGGCGCTGCTTTAATAATATTCGGAGTAGTGTTGTTGGTTAAGAGTGTATGGTAGGTCTTCGTAGAAACATTTCTCAGTGACAATGGGATTATTACTTTTGTCACAGTTTTTTAAATAGAAGGATAACTTAAGATATTATGAGTCACGAGTTTCACCGCTTAAAAGTGAAAAAAATAGTCGAAGAGACAGATCAATCAAAGTCTTTTTATTTTGATATCTCTGATACATTAAAAGAGGCATACAGTTATAAAGCTGGTCAATATCTCACACTTAAGTTTGATATAAATGGTAATGAGGAGCGTCGTTCTTACTCGCTATGCACCAGTCCACTCGAATCAGAGCTAGGGGTTAATATCAAAAGGGTTAAGAAAGGGCTTATATCTAATCATGTCAATGACTCAATTAATGAGGGCGATGAGATAGAAGTGATGACTCCTGATGGCAACTTTGTCATAGAGACGGCGGAGCACAAACAGAGAGATTTTTACTTCTTCACCTCTGGGAGTGGGATAACTCCTGTAATCTCCATGATCAAGACTATCTTAGAAGAAGAGCCTAAGAGCACTTGTTACTTGCTCTATGGTAATACTAACGAACACTCAGTGATCTTTGGCGCAGAGCTCGATGCTATGGCCAAAAAATATAGTGGACAGTTCATCTATCAACAGACCCTCAGTAAACCTCATAGAGAGAAAGCTGGCGGCCTGAAAGGGTTGTTTTCAAAGGGGAAGATGAACTGGACTGGTTGGATCGGTAGGATCGATCAGAGTAAGGTAGATCAGTTCCTCGAAGAGCATCCTAAGAAATCCATAGAAGCTCATTATGCCGTCTGTGGTCCAGGGGCGATGATAGATACTATTATTGATCACTTAGAAGGTAAGGATGTCAAAGATGAGTTCCTTCATACGGAGCGATTTGTATCGTCCAAGCCTGCCATAGCTGGTGGCGGTATAGGAGCTCAGGTAAAGGTGCGCCTTCAAGGCAAAGATTATGAAGTCATGGTCCCTGCAGATAAGACCATCCTTGATGCACTAATCGATGAAAAAGTCGATGCACCATATTCTTGCACCAGTGGTGCTTGCTCTACCTGTGTAGCCAAAGTACATAAAGGCGATGTGACTATGGATGTATGTTATGCACTCGATGACTCAGAGGTAAAAGCTGGATATATATTGACCTGCCAAGCTCGATGTCAATCTGGCGAAGTGGTGTTGACTTTTGAAAGTTGATGATATCCTCTAAGGTTTAGCTACAAGCATATCCGATTTTTTTAGGGTAGTAACATCATTATCCCGCAACCGATGATGATGCCTCCGACGAGAGTAATGAAAGCCTCTTCCTGAGATTTGTGGGAGATCTGCTTACCTATTAATATACCAATTGCCGCCAATAGCATAGCTCCAAGCATATATCCCGGGATATATTTGACAGCTGAATTGCTTTCCTCCATTTCGGCACCATGAGCATACCCGTGAAAAAAGCCAAATACAAAAAGAACACCTACGATCAGCAAGAAGTTGAATCTCTTTACATAAGCAACCATAATTCCAATCGATAATACAGACAGAGCGATTACTTTCTCCACTGTTGGTGTGGCCTCATGACCGATACCAATGTAGCCTCCTATAACCATAGCCAATATAAAAGCAAGCGGGGCTAAGTACCATTTAGTAGGTTTGGCGATATAGCCGAGTATACCACATCCCAATAAGGCGATATTATGATCAACACCAAGGATAGGATGAGTAAATCCCGCCATAACACCATTGCCATGGCTACCATGTGCTAATAGTATCGTCGGTATCAAGGTCAAGAAAGCGAGCTTAGTAAGTCTTTGCAACATGCTATAAATCATTAGCTACGCTAAAAGTCAACATTAAATACAGTCAGAGGGGCCTATTTGATAGGATAAGAGTAGGAATTGTCTTGGGAGCAACAGCTATAGATACTTCAGGGCAACATATACATTACCTCAGCGGCCTGGATCTACCACTATTGCCACCTCTTTGTCCAGAACCTCTGATGGCATATATGACTGAGAGCAGGGCATATCTGCCCAAGGATACGATTTCGCTATTTTCTATATAGTTGAGACCATTGCTCCTCGATATACCTATGTTTTGATTCAATAGGTCAAAAGCGGATAACTTAATCTCTAATGCTTGGTTTTTCAGTAGATACTTGGATAAGCTCGCCTTCCAGATGGGCACTGTGGTAGCTTGACCGAACTGTTCTGCTGAATAAAAATCTACATTGAATGAAGTGTTGATGGCAAAGGAGTTTTTGATATTATAAGTGAGATTAGTATATACGCTTTGGCTCGAGAAGGATTGATTGCGATCGCTCAAATCATATGAAGTCAAATTATAAGCGTAGTTACCACCGACTTCCCAGCCGAATTTCTTTTTACTGCGATTTTCAATCTTAGCATTGATGCTCGGCGTCCATCGTTGACGCACATTTTCTGTCTCATTTATGAATACCAAACTATTCTGATAATTCAATCTCGATCCGATATTGAGTCTGGTTTTAAGAAAATTAAGAGGCGTGCTAAAATTTAGATTCCCCATTATGTTGAAGTCATAATCTACATTAACCGGTTGGGTCAACTGTAAGAAATCCTCATTGATACTGGTCTGGTTGGTGATATTGTTACGAGTATATCTCGCATTAATAAATGCAAAGAACGATCTGAATGAGAATTGATCAAAGTTGACATAATTAACTCGTAAGGTATGGCCGTACTCTGGGACTAAATCGGGGTTGCCCACATATATATTGATTGGATCGGAGTTGTCAGGTACCGGTTGTAACTGGGTGATGGATGGTTCATTGACGCTCGTTGAATAGCGTATTCTTATATTTTTGGACTGGCCAAGTTCATGCCTAAGATTTACTCTTGGCAGCACTCTGAAGACTGTATTTTCTATGAGTAAATCTTCTGAGATGATGTTACCATTGAGTTTGGAATTTTGTATTGCACCCTCAATACTTAAGCTGGTCTTATCCGTATTGAGATGCCAAGTGAGTGATCCTCTGTCATAGACATAATCTCGCTGATAATGATTGCTCAAGTCGTCATTGATCATACCAGCCCCTGAGGCGATATCTTCGACAACCCTTCTCAACTCATTGTTGAAGTTGCGGCGAGTATATCTTAACTCCAGAAAAGTATTTGAACTTAGAGGTTCTACATATGAGGCTTGGAGACGATAGCTCGTGCCATCATCACGCTGTGTCTGAGATTGGATCAAATCATCTATGAATGTTTCTACACCGTCATCAAAAAAAGCGCTGTTAGAGCGCAATAGTCCATCGGCATCGCTATGGTCATCATTGATAGTTGCTTCTAATGTGAGGATCCTTTTTTTAACAGCACCAAATTTCTTTCTGTAGGTCGCACTACCAGAGATAGAGGAGTCATTGCCGTCGTTTTGGTAGTCTTGATCACTTAGGTTCTCGGTAACAAAATTTGCATTTGATCTTTGTGTGAGGCCATCATATATCGATGATCCACTATTCAATATAATGTTGGACCTAAGGGTTAGATCTTGTGAAGAATCAATCTCTATTTCGAGCTCGGCATTTAATCGGTGATTGGTAGAGACATTGTTTTCTTCTCTGGTTTCATCATCAAAAAAACTTAAGCGCTCGCCAAAAGTTTCTCGTGAACTGATACTGGTAATATCATTAGAGATATCATTAAGAAAGTAGCTCAATGATAGGTCGGCCTTTGATGATAGGTCATGATTGATATTGAGACCGCCAGCATTCGTCGTGACAAATCCATCGCTCAATCCTCTATTGACATTAATACCGTTGCTTCTGAAGCCGAGCCCACGAATAAAATTGACATAGTCCGCAGAAGAAAAACCTTGTTCATTGATATTATTAAAATTGCCGATGGCGGAGATTTGAGTCTTAGTTGAAAATCGGTTCCACGATAATCTTCCTTTATAGCGGTCGTCAGTACCATATCCAGCCTCAAAACTGCCAAACTGACCTTGGCGTCTATCTTCTTTAAGTTCGAGATTGATGGTCTTTTCTCGTACGCCATCATCTAATCCTGTAAACTCTGCCATGTCGGATTTGCGGTCGAATATCTGGACATTTTCTACCGCATCGGCTGGGAGATTTTTGGTTGCTATGGTCGGATCACTACCAAAGAATTCTTTGCCATCAACAGTTACTGCTTGGACCTCTTCGCCCTGAGCTGTAATCGTCCCATCAGTATCTACTTCTACACCAGGAAGTTTGCGCAGTAGATCTTCAACAACCTCATTGGGCTGTGTTTCAAATGCTGCGGCATTATACTCTAGGGTGTCCTTTCTGACGATGATGGGAACTCGAGTAGTCGTAATTTCTACCTCTTCGAGGGCATACTGCGTAGATACTAATTGGATGGGTGCCAGCTGAGGATTGAAATCTTCATGGACTAACAGCGCTTCAGAGTACTGATCGTACCCCAGATAAGTTACCTGCATCAGAAAGTCACCTTTGGCCACGTCTCTGATGCGATAGCGACCCCGATCATCAGTAAGCCCAAAGCTCACCAGTGTGGAGTCGGCCTGAGATAGCAACACAATAGTAGCACTCATCAATGGATCATTATTGATGCCGAGGATTGTTCCTTCGATATTATAACTTGATTGAGACTTCCCAAGTGTTGCAAGAAGGATCAGTATGATAGGGAGTAGTAATTTTTTCATTGGAGGAGATATAGTGGGATTTGATGATGGCTATTTGCGCTTGATGAGGCACCATATTTTTATCCACCAAACCTTCTAAATCTTCCCCCGCCTGGCCTGCCACCAAATTCTTCTTCCCTTTCTTTAATCTTTTCTTCTCTCATTTTATCAAACTCCTCCTTGGTTATTTTTTTGCCTTTGGTTGGCAAGATAATTTGATCTTCTTCAAGAGTCTTGAGGCTAATATCGGTAGCGGTAATCTGACGTGTGCCGGAGTCAAAGTCCATGTGTAGTATCACTCCTGGCAGACCAAAGTAGTGATCGGGACCTGTGCTGACAGGGATCATGGGAGTGAACCATGCGACTATCTGTTGACTGCTGTCTTGATAGGTAGCTTTTTGGCAGAGATAAGAGCCTACTTGTTTTTGTTCGCCGGTTATTTTCCACTTCAACGACTCACGGGAGCCCTGTATTAAAAAATCTTTGCCAAAGAAATTTCTTGAGTCTACTGAGGTGCCCTCTGCAAAGTTGGTGTAATACTTATTGTCATTATTGCCTCCACCAAATCGTCCACCACGTCTTCTGCCTCGCTCTCCCTGAAACTCTCGCTGCTGCGTTTTCTCGGCTTCGTCTTTGGGCTTATTAATATATAGTGCTTCGACTGCGTTGAAATAAAGTATTTTTTTGGTCTCTCTAAATTCAGGTATGCGATCCTTCATGGCTTCCATTTCTGGCGGCAGACTCTTATGGATATTCACCTTGTCTAGATACACGATTTCTCCAGTATTATTTTGAGCATTTGTCGCCGTAGTAAGCAGCAAAATCGAGAGATATAAGAATAGAGCTTTCATTACGTAATTGTTAGTTGGTATATGTATAAATAGACCTTATGGAGGTTTGATCGTTTAAAATTGTAAAAGTTTAATGCGTGGTGATGATTAATTGTCTATGATCCTTGGTAAGATATTAATGCTGGCCCAACTGGCATAGAAATGTAGCGCCTATTATAGAGTGTCTTAAGTCTGTATGATTGGACAAGAGCGGTTCATAGGTTTATAGCACATTGCCTCTTAAGTTGTGGGTACGTTACTCTAGAATATTAATCTGATATCGTCGTTCTTCAATTCTAATAGGTATTAAAATTTTGTCAAGAGATCATTTTAAGGATTTTAGAATTACTCTTAGCCGTTGGCAAGGTATGAGCTCATTCTATCCTAAGAAAGTCTATGACTACGGCATCCTATGGGTCTTCTTATTGTTAGGTCTTTGGCAAGTGAGCTCCGCTCAAGGAGCGTACCATCCTATAGTCGTTGACGAGATCATACTCGATGGCAATAAAAAAACCAAAGATTATGTGATTTTGAGAGAATTGGAGTTTTCTGTAGGCGACACCTTAGATACTGATGACCTCGATGCTCTATGGCACGAAAATGAAAAAAGAATCCTCAGTACAGGCTTGTTCACTCATGTCATATTAGAGGATAGTGTTGCTAGTAGTAATCATCACATCATAAAGATCAAACTACAGGAGAACTGGTTCATATATCCCAATGTTATTTTTGAGCTCGCAGATCGCAATTTCAACGTATGGTGGAATGAGCAAAATCGCTCCTTGGATCGAGTTAATTTGGGTGGGAGAGTTAACTGGATCAATGTATCTGGCCATCGTGATAGATTGCGATTGATCACCCAGTTTGGCTATACACGAAAGTATGACTTAGAGTATGGTTTCCCTTATCTCAATAAGGCTAAGACCCTTGGCATAGCGGCTGCGGTAGTATATACGGAGAATAGAGAGAAGGATATGAGACTATAGGCAACAAAACAGAATTTTATAGTGCGGCCGACGATAGGGTAGTCTTGCGCAGATTTAGAGCCGCCGCTTGGCTTACTTGGCGTCCAAGGTTGTACGGCAATCACTTGTTTAAGGTGGAGTATCATCGCAATAGTATTGATGATTTTGTTGCTCAAAATCTCAATACAGAATATTTTTTGAATGGCACCTCGGCACTACGGTTTTTTCATTTTGAGTATGACTATAGTTATGATAGACGGAGATTTGTTTTTTATCCCGAGGGTGGGTATCAGTTCGGAGTGAATGTCAAGAAAGAAGGACTCGGTATCTTCAAAGAGTATAATAATTTATTGGTAGAGGTACGTGGAGAGCACTACGTGAATCTTGGCGACAAGGTGATCATTGCAAATCTGGCTAAATTCAAAACCAATCTCATCAGAAGCCAACTGGGCTTTGCCAATAACACGGGGCTGGGATATAATGGTAATGTCGTTAGTGGCTATGAACTATTCGTAGTAGATGGTACGGATTATGTATTGACTAAGTCTTCTGTCCGATGGAAGGTGGTCGACAAGCTAGTGGATATGGATCGAGTGATGCCATTGCGTCAGTTCAAAAAGATGAATATAAAGACATACCTAAGCTTTAATATAGACACAGGTTATGTCAATGAGCCTACCTATCGAGAGACTAACTTCCTCAACAATAGAATCCTTGTTGGCTATGGTCCCGGTCTTGATATTATGCTGTTTAATACGATGTTGTTTTCCTTTGAGTATAGCTTTAACCATTTAGGGCAATCTGGATTATTCATCAGTAACAGAGTCTCGTTTTAAGATGAGACAGGGTGTAATAGTGTAAGCAGCAGGACCAATGGATTAAAAAAAACGTTTTGCGATTTTTATTCTTGATTAGAAGCGGATTTGCTGTATCTATTGGTGGCAGATATGCGTTAGATAGTGATAATGCGAGTATTAATCATGATAACAGAAATATTGACCTGTAGCCTACTATTGTCTTCTTGTGGAGATTCAGACCAGTTGCCAGATCCGTCAGATAACTTGGAGGAGAGTGCACAAGTGACCAATGTCGTCTGCTCAGGACAGCCTAACAACTATACCTTGACAGTGACGATTGCTAGTCCTGATACGGGTTGTGATCAGTATGCAGACTGGTGGGAAGTACTGACAGCAGAGGGCGAGTTAATCTATCGTAGGATATTGACCCATAGTCATGTGGAGGAGCAGCCTTTTGCTCGGAGTGGCGGAATCGTCGATGTTGGCCCTGACCAGAGGGTCTATGTCCGAGCCCACATGAACAATCTAGGTTACGGGACTCAAGTATTTAGCGGCACCATCGGGGCCGGACTCGTGCAAGACAGCTTGGCTAAAGATTTTGCAAGTGAAGTAGCCACACAGGAGCCACTTCCTAATGGCTGTGCATTTTAAGGTGTAGGCGACTGTATTCTTAAGGTTATACTTTATTCAAGCATTGTAATGGTCAAGACGTGAATCATGAGACATGAAAAAAATGTAGTAATAACAGGAATCAGCAGAGGGCTTGGAAAAGAGTTGTTTAGACTTTTTAATACAAAGGGGTATAACGTTTATGGAGTTTTAAGGAACGGTTTAGAAGCAGAGACGCTTAGAAATGAGCTTCTTGGAAATGGAGAAATAATTGTGGCTGATTTATCCAAAGATCAGGCTATTGATACTATACAACACGTCGTAGGCAAGAAACCAATTGACTTGTTAATCAATAATGCGGGAATTAGTGGAAAATCACATCTCATTGATCAAATTGAATCAAAAGAAATTATCGACCTTTTCAACATCCATTGTCTTGGTGTATTTAGAACCACTAAAGCGCTAAAAGAAAATTTTTACAACGCTGACAAACCAGTGGTTTTGAACTTGAACAGTAGATTCGGTTCGATTACGAGACAAAGTATTGGCACATATGAAGATATCACCATAAGCTATTCATATAGAATTGCCAAAGCAGCTCAGAATATGTTGACCAACTGCTTGCGCAAAGAGTTTAAGGATAACATAATGTTTGTAAGTCTTCATCCAGGAAAAATGAAAACAGACATGGCATCCAAAGATGCTGATATCGAACCTGAAATAGTAGCGAATAAAATCCTTGAAGCCTTTGAAAATGACACTTTTGAAGCAGAGAGTGGCATCGTTCAATTAGACAAAGAGCTCATTGAATGGTGAAAATTCCAGCATTTCTGAGTTCGTCAGTTGAGGATAATTAACCATACCATATGCTTCCCCTAAGTAATTGCTATCTTGGTATAGACCACAACGTGCAAGGATGGGATAAATCATATTATTAGAAGGAGGCTCTAACAGCCTACGGATCTTATCACATTGCTATAGTTCTATTACGAAAAACGATCAAAATGTGTGGTTTTGATCATATATACACTAGTTAGGTGTTATATAAAAATAAAAATAAATGAAAACAATAAAAAGCTTTCTTGGAATTGCGATTCTAATTGTACTGATATGGGT
>CAZJHC010000070.1:0-13075 GCA_964545645.1 uncultured Saprospiraceae bacterium | reverse complement strand
CTATAGATGTTATCGATCAGATTGAATAATTTAAGGTTTATAGTATCATTTGAAGATGAAAAAAATCGCTAAACCCTTGTTTGATATAGGCATTAAAGAGTTCGCTTCTTTAGTCCTAAAGCTATTCATACTGTTGACCTTTGTGTTTTTATTAGTTACGATTTATAGGAGTCTTAGTAATGATCACTTTATTCTTGAACCTATACAAATGCCTAAAAATTTGGTCGATGCGGGATATGACGGTGTCACTTTTGTGAACCAAATACAAGATGAGATAGTTGGCCTAAAAAATAAAGTTAATAGTATCAAACAGGACTCAACCGAATTTGAAGTGAACTTCGGGCAAGATTTGAATATGCAGATCATGGGCTTAGGGGTGTCAAGTGCCTCATTGAGTTATCATCTCAAGGAAGTCTTAGGTATCAAGTCAAAAATAATTACGGGTGAGTTAATTGATATAGACAATACTCTGAAGTTGACCCTGAGATTAAGCAATTTTCCAGTACAGAAAATAGTCTACCCTTATCAGCAAGGATTAAAAGGAAAAGCTCTAGAAGCCGTCGTTAAATTGTCGGCTGAGAAGGTATTGTTTTTTACGGATCCTTATCACCTGGCTATTAACAAGTTTACTGAAGAAGATCTGACTGAAGCCGAAAGAATCATTCGATACATGATTGATGAGCGACCTAAGGATCACAAATGGGCCTATTTGGCTTGGGGGAGTTTACATGCAAAACGTGGAGATAAGAAAAAGGCGCTCTTGATGTATCATAAATCACTCGAGGTGGATCCAAATTTTCTATTGCCCAACATGAGGGTAGCGTGGACTCTGTTTAACGAAGAAAAGTACGAAGAGGCGATTACATATTTTGAAAGAGGTCTAATAAATGATCAGGCGCACTTTGGAGTCAATAATGGGCTGGCAATGTCCTATCTCCGTACTGGCGACACTCAAGAGTCTGAAAAATATTATAAAAAGAATATCAATGATTTTCCCAATACGTTGTGGGCATATGCTAACTATTCAAATTTTTTGTTGAACATCAAGAAGGATACAGTTGGCTTTGAAGAAGTACTGGAACTGGCCAAAAGCAGTGTAGATAACAATGCTGATTACTATGCCGCTCAAGCAGGCTCCATGCTTATGATGAATAATCTTGATAGTGTAGAGCATTATATAGATTTGGCCCTTGTCCATGACCCTGAACATCCAGCTTCACTCCAAATAGCTGGATCATTTTATCATAATATAAAGAGAGACTATAACGCCGCCGAACCAATATTAAGGACGAATATCCAAGTAATGGAAAAACTGGGATATGAAAGATCCATGATCGTAAGCGGGTATAATTCGCTGGCTATGAATGATTACTACACAGGGCAGTACGATAGTGCCATCGTACATGTGGACCGAGCTATAGCACTAGATCCGAGCAACGCTTTTCCTTGGTCTACTAAAGCGGAGACATATGCCTATATGCAAGATACTCGAAGATTCTACAGATACCTTGATAGTGCTATGGTTAGAGGATTTAATGTTGCGCTCTATCTTGACGAGGAACCTTATAACAATTATGCACAGGAGGCAGAGTTCAAGGCTCTATTGAATAAACAAAATACACTTAAAAATTAATCAGCTATGGTGCAGGTTATTAGGTCTTTGTAGTCATTGATAGCCCAACAATCATCATAAATAGAACAATAGCAGATATCAAAATTGATCACAATCTTTGTCATGATATTATAATCATCTTCAAATCTATCAAAAGTAATAGTGATAGCCTCCAATTCTTCATTTGATCTTAGGATTTGCTCACCAAAGGTGCCAGTTGATAAGCCAAATTCAACACCATCGGGCAATATTTTTTTCACTTCATTAAATATATCTAAGTAAGTATCTACAGGTTGTTCGCCAATCGAAAAATTAGTTTTCTTAACAATTGCTGGGCCTATTCCTTTATTGATCATTTTAAACTTAACGCTTCCTTTTTCCCCTAATGAAAACGATTGACGACCAGTAACATAAGGCCAGACATTGGTTTTTTGTTGAGTATGCATCAGTTGAGATTGTTCCCTCATGATGTTCGTTTCTCGTATAGAGACTATTAATGCCGATATACTAACTATCATGGCCAGAAATGAAACGATCTGAGTGATTGAAAATTTGGACATAGGATTATCTTATTATTCTATTACCTTATGGCGTGAGCAGAACATGCAAAACATAGTTAAGTAAATGGAACGAGTAAAATACACATTGTTTTTAAATCTTACGGGTCGGGCAAAAGTACATATTCTAAGAAGCTGAGGAGAGCGTCAAATAGAATTCAAAGTCTTAGACACAAATCCCAAGCAAGTAGTAACGCCGAGCACGATCGCCGCCATACATGAGTTGAGTTAATCAGTGATCTACTCTAAGGAGTTTGTCTAACTTTAAAATGGCTGTCATACTTATGCTATCAGATATATCGCCATCCATAACCATCTGAACAACCTGCTTAAAGGGCAGTTTTTTTATTTTGAGATCTTCTGTATCATCAAACTCTGTCTCACCAAACCTTAGTTGTCGAGCGATATAAACATGACCGACTTCGTCGGTGACACAATTGGACGTATGTATAGTCATCAGATGTTGCCAATCTGCTGCCCTTATCCCTGTTTCTTCCCTTAGTTCTCTTTGAGCCGATATCAGTGGATCGATATCCAGAGGTCCACCGCCCATCGGTATTTCCCAGGAGTAAGTATCTATGGTATACCTATGCTGTCCCACGATCCATGTATTCATATCATCATCTAACGGGATGATAGCGATAGCCAAGTTTTTAAAAGAGACCTTCCCATAGACAGCATTAGTATCATTGGGGGTTATAACCTGGTCATGATGGACCGTAATCCATGGATTGTCATAAATTTCTTGTGAGCTTATTTTTTTCCACTTCTTACTCATAGACTTTTAATCTTATACATAAAGAAGAACAGACTTATCAAAGTAAGACAATCTCTTAGCTACCAAAACAATAATGATTGCAATCAGGCGAATCGCATTTTTTCTAGCCTGTAATATTCTGCAAATGATATCATCCTCTTACTTTCTTCATCCCACAGTTTATTGGCTGTTAACTTAATGCTATCCCAAAAAGTAACAACAGTAGTATATTTTGTAAACAATGGATTCTCCTTCATACACTTTTCGAGATTATAGTTTGGTATACGAGCACTCAAGTGATGTATATGATGTATCCCTATATTGCCAGTGAGCCATTGCATTACTCTTGGTAGTTTGTAATAGGTTGCGCCTCTGATGGCTGCGAGAAGGTAGTCCCAGTTTTGTCTCCAGCGCATATAGCCGTCTTCATGTTGATGCTGTACATAAAAGAACCAAAATGCGATGATGAAGAACGTGAAAACTACGAACATCTGTATGAACAGAAAACGTTGCCAGCCAAGTAGATAAGCTAGTGCTCCATAAAGGACGAGTAACAAAAGATTGTTCAACACTTGACTCCTACGGATGTTATTCCAACCTTTTAATTTGAACGTTGGCATCCTGTTAGAGAATATTAGGTACCAGAAAGGAGCGACAAAAAACAATACAAGGGGATGTCTAAACACTCGATATCCCAACTTGCCCCAGTATCCCTTATTGCGATACTCTTCTACGGTTATAAAGTTGATGTCCCCTATATCTCTTTCTTCTAGCTGTCCAGTATGACCATGATGATGATTATGAACCTTGGCCCAGTACTTATAGGGTATAGTGCTAAATAAACTACAAATCCATCCTATAAAATTGTTCCATCGCCTAGACCCTAAAAAAGACTGGTGACCACAATCATGCTGTATGATGAATATGCGCACCATGAAAAATGAGTTAATCAACCCCAAACCTATCGTTAGGATCATAGAATATGACCATGCGAAGTACATCAATATCCATAAGGCTATATATGGTAGAAAAGTCGTAACCATTTGTAATACAGCCTTTTTTCTATTTGGGACTTGATATTCGGCAATAATGTCTTTCCAGTTTTTGAGTTTCTCAAGGATCTCTAATTCCAAAGACGACAGCTTATCTTGGGTGGTTTGATTCAAATTCATAGCATTTCAAAAATATAAATTGACTTCTATAACTACAACTGTTTATCCCTATTGTTCTTCAAGATAATTATAATGTCCTGACTATAACACTTTTTGCCCATCAATGAAGGTGGCTAAAATCCTTATTTGATCAAGGTCGGTCGCAGGTATTTGAGTAGGATTTTTGTCTAGGATGACAAAATCAGCTCTCTTGCCTAGCTCGAGCGAACCAATTACATCTTCTGCATGTAGCTGCCATGCGGCATTGATGGTAACTGCCCTGATAGCTTCCTCGATATTAATGCCTTCTTCTGGGCCAAGACGCAACCCTTGTTTGGTGAGTCTTGTGATAGCAGTCCTCATGGCGAGTAGAGGATTAGGTCGATACATAGGGGAGTCATTGTGTAAGGTTAGTTTATGTCCACGTTGCAATGCACTCTTTAGAGGCATAAGACGTTCGGCTCTTGTTGGGCCGATTATACTGCTTGCTAGGGAATCTCCATAGTAATAAATATGGTTAATATGAAAACTTGGTGTGATGTTCATTGATTTCATGCTTGATAACTGAGCCTCTGTTACTAGTGCCAGATGTTCAAAACGATGTCTTCTTTGATCTATAGGAACACCTTCGGACTTCAGCGCAGACAATGAGTTTAGCGCTAATTGTACAGCACTGTCTCCTTGTACATGGACTGATAACTGGTAGTTGCTGTCTATCGATGATTTAAAGAATTTTTGGTAGTAGGGAGCTTCAAACATGGCATGACCTTGACTACCTTCTTTGATTCCCAAATTTCGATTGAGCACCGAGGATAGATAAGGCTCTCTGAGCAACATGCTACCAGTATATGGGCTTCCATCTACCCAGTATTTTTGTCCTAGGAGTTCTAGTTGGTTATTCGATTTGTTATCGTTATGAGTTGCTGGGGTTCCAGTTCCTATGTTATAGTAGTATAACCTGATAGGTAGAGGGTCCGCTTCGGAGAGCTCCTTGCAGATGGAATAAGCGTCTACCCCAGACATTAAGTCGATCATGCCAGTGGCTCCGATAGTGGTAATCCCAGAGCTATTGTACCGCCGATACATCCTATCAAGCAATATCTTAGCTTGACTATTAGTCATCTTAGGCAACGTGGCTACCATAGGCATGACTGTCGCAGTCTCAGTAGTAACGCCGGTGAGTTCACCTAAGTCATTTTTTTCATAATATCCGCCGCCAAGTGGATTGGGAGTGTTTTTAGTAATGCCACCTTTTTGAAGTCCTAAAGAATTAAAATAGCTCGTATGCATCGATTGCATCATGACCCACACTGGATGCTTGTCAGAGACGTGTTCATCCAAATAATCCTTAGTGAGTGGTATAGCTCCCTCTAGCTGCATAAAGTCCCATCCAAATGCTAGTACCCATTGACCTGCAGGTATTTCTTTTAAGGCTTTTTTGAGATGCCTGATGGCCTTCTTGGCAGTGCCATGAGTTGCTCCGCTCACATCGATCCATTCATATAAGGTTGCACTAGTGATTGGATGTGTATGAGGCTCTATAAATCCTGGCAATACAGTATGACCTTTTATATCTATTACTCTGGTGCTGCTGTCTTGCCACGCAGCGATATTATTGCTATTGCCTATATAAATCAATTTACCATCAGCTATTGCCATGGTCTTAGCCGTCGAGAACTTGCTATCAACAGCGAGTATATTAGCATTATGTATAATGAGGTCGGCCTTCTCGCCTTTCATATTATTATGGCAGGATATAATGCCAAGACATGTCACTGCTATCAGCAATATTCCGAAGAGGCTTTTCAAATTCAAGCTATTTTTCATGAACTACATTGATGGTATTAATATATGATATTATTTTAGCAAAGATCAGCATAGGATTACAGGATCAAGCACATAGATATGAAACGTCGAACATTTGTTAATAAAGTGGGTGTCGCAAGCTCCATGGCACTATTGGGATCATGTGGTGCCGCTGCTATAGCTAATGGCCAGAGATCATTGGGAGTGGCGCTCCTGGGATTAGGGAGCTACAGTCAAGGACAATTGGCCCCAGCACTACAGATGACGCAGCATTGTCATCTTGCGGGGATAATAACTGGGACACCCAATAAGATCCCTCAGTGGCAACAGAAATATATGATCCCTGATAAAAATATTTATAGCTATGAGACAATGGAAGGTATCGCCGACAATGACGATATCGACATCATCTATATAGTGGTTCCTACTGGTCTACATGCTCAATATGCTATAAAGGCGGCCAACCTCGGCAAGCATGTATGGTGCGAAAAACCGATGGCTCTGAATACTGATGAGTGTCAGGCGATCATTGATGCATGCCGCAGCAACAAAGTAAGCTTGAGCATAGGATATCGTATGCAACATGAGGCAAATACCCAAACGATCATATCCTATGCCACAAGTCAACCATATGGCGTGCAGAATCAAGTGGTCGCCGAAGCTGGATATGCTGGAGGTGGAGGTAGTGGATGGAGACATCAAAAATCAATGGGCGGCGGGGCTCTCTATGATATGGGTGTATATACCGTGAATGCCATCAGATATGCTACGGGGCAAATGCCAGTGAAAGTTGTAGAAGCACGCCATATTATCAAAAGGCCCGAACTATTTACTGAGGTAGATGAGACGACAGAGTATATCTTAGAATTAGAGAGTGGACTGATAGCCAAAGGCTGGACTAGTGTTGGCGAGCATAAAAATCGCCTCAGAGTGGAGTGTGATAGAGGTTGGTATGAACTTCAGCCGATGCAAAGCTATAATGGAGTCCGAGGATCTACCAGTGATGGTAAATTATTGGAAACATTAGTTCCTAATCAACAGGCACAACAAATGGATGACGATGCACTCGCTATTATCAATAATAAACCCGTGATGGTGCCCGGTATTGAAGGGTTAAAAGACATCCATATTATCAACGGCATATTTGAAGCTGCTCATACCGGAGCATCAGTAAACTTATAATTATGCCAAGTCTGTACGAAAAATATGTGCTACCCAAGGTGATACATTGTGTCTGCGGCTTAAAGCCGATGATGCGTCAGCGTGATAAAGTTGTCCCACAGGCATCAGGGACAGTGTTGGAGTTGGGTATAGGTTCGGGACTTAACTTGTCTTATTATGATGATAAGCAAGTCTCCCATCTTATTGGGATTGATCCAACTCCCGATATGGGTCAGCTTACGAAACGCATAGATCGATCAACGCTATCCGTAGAGTTTATTAAGTGCGGAGCAGAAGATCTCCCTATCGATGATCATCAAATTGATACTGTAGTCGCAACTTATACTTTTTGTACGATACCAGATATCTTTAGTGCTTTTGCAGAGGTTAGGCGAGTATTAAAACCTACCGGCAAGTTACTTTTTGTTGAGCATGGTTTAGCCCCAGATGTACCCATTCAGAAAAAGCAACATCGTATTAATCCAATATGGAGGCGTATAGCTGGGGGGTGTCACCTTAACCGAGATATTCCTCACTTAATGAAACTTGGTGGATTTAAGATTGATCACGTAGAAGAAATGTATCTACCTGGCTGGAAACCTGCGACATTCAATGTCTGGGGTAGTGCACACCTTTATTAATAGGCATAAAAAAAGAGCGACTATCATTGATAACCGCTCTTCATGAAGTTAATTTTATTGATCAGGTTTACTTAGAAAACCGTACTCGCACTGTTTCTCCTATCCAACAACCTACCTTTTGTGATGTTCCTTCTTTCACTCCTCTCATAAATCCTTCATCCTGTGGAGGAAAGCTAGCTCGGTATTTACTTGCTTTGCTCGATGCTTCATCAGCAGTGCTCGAGTCCATACTTTTAGCTTTGTTATACTTATCTACAGCAGCGAGGATCGCTAAGCGTTGGTTCCAACTATCACCACAAGACCTCGCAGTCGTAGCATACATATCACCTATGAGCATGTATGGTCTACCAAAGTTAGGATTGAGCTCAATAGCTTTTCTGGCTTCTTTTCTGGCTTCGTTGTATTGCTTAAGCTTTCTAAACAATATAGAAGATCTTGAGAAGTGATACTTAGATTTTTGGATTGGATCGGCTTCGCTATTGATAGCCTCTGCATATTTGGCCAATGCTCCTTGATAATCTCCAGCTTTGTATGCTTTATTTGCTAAGATGCCAGGGTTGTTAGCTTCAAATTCTGCCTTTTTCTTGGCATTTTCTTCGGCAGCCCATTTCTCGTACGTCTCTTTTAATTCTACCATGAATGGATCACTATCATCAGTAGGACATGCACGTAGTTTTAAGAGATTATAAAGATTCTTAGCTGTTTCAGGATCTGGATTATCTCTATAGTCATCGATATACTTGGTCTTAAAGTAATCACAGTCAAATATTTCCTTTTCTATTTCAACGAATGAACCATTCATCGCATCGATAGCCTGCTGATAAGCGGCAGCATATTTTTCATTGTTATTGACATTGTACTCTGCGATTTCGTTTAGAGTTCTATGTACTTCTCTCGCTTTTTCTTTATCTATAGATCCGTTTTTAAATTCAAAAACGGTGATAGCGCCATATGGTGCGAATACGATATACTCAACATCATTACCCGATAAATCCACTGCCTTTTGAAATGCTTTTAAGTTGTCCTCATACGGAGCTCTTAACTGATAGTACATATCGTAGCCTTTCCTACCCATTAACCAGCCGATACGCTTATTATAGCAATCTTGATTGTCTCCACATTTAGCTAAGAATATAGACTGAGCTTCATAACATTCTGCAGCTTCATCATATAATCTTTGGATGTTAGTGGATAATTCTGCTTTCTCTGTTTCATCTGTAGATACTTCATGCCGAGCCATATACATCTTGATCCCATCCGTATAGTGAAAGTCTCTTTTGCCATCTGCCGCCGGAGCCGCCTTATACACTTCTTCCCAAGCAGGGTAGGCAGCTTCAAAGTTGTTGGTTTTGATGGCACTCCTATAGACTGAATGTTGCCCTTCTAAATAATCTCTATTACTTAGATCGTTCCATGTCTCACACTGTGAGAATGCTTGTAGCGCAGTGATGGTTATGCAGATTACCAGTAATGCTAAATTTCTAAACTTCATGATTAATTGTATTTTCTTTTAATAAACCATTCATTGTCGTTAAACGTAAATCCAAGATGCATCTTGATAAACGTTTCTGACAATATATTATCAATGGACCTACGGCCCAAATTAACTCCTAAATTGAGATTCGATATTTTTCGTTGCCATGCAAAAGGTAAACCAATACCAAAGGTGACACCGAAGTTATCTATGCGTTCATTTTCAATCGTACGAGGGTCATCCTCCATATATACGCCAAACCTATAACTGATCCTTTTAAGGAAACTCTCGTTGGACCTATAGTCAGGCCTAAAGTATCCGCCTAGAGCCATGCGAGTGGTATTGTCCAATTGTTCTGGGTTAGCGTCGTTGGTATATTGAGACCAAAAAGTCCTCTTAAAGTCAAAACCTAGGGCAAACTTGTTTTCATGATAGTATGTCGCACCAAATCCTAACTCACCAGGCATAGTCCCATCGCCTTGGATTCCAGAGCTAATGTTGACCGTATCTACTAGCAAGTCAAACGCCGATGCTACTAAGATATTGACCTCGTTGATATCGCTTTCGAGGTTAATGCCAGTGGCTGATTTACCAGTCAAGCCTATGGTCAATATCCTTGGTTCTGTGATGGTACTTGTGTTGAGCAAGTCTGACTCATTAAGGTAGATACTATATAAAGCACCGATATCCCAGTAGAAGCCCCTGGCGGTATACTCTCTGGAGAATATATTGTCAAAAGCGGTAAGCTCATCAATGAAATCAATACTCCTGGAAAATTCATTCTTGCCAAATAAGAAACCCAAATTGGTGCCTAAGGCAAAGTTTTTATACTTAACCCCGGTTCCCCAAGTGGCTTTCCAAAAGCCTCCGTTCCCCGAAAAATTTCTATTAAACGTACCTATGTTTTCTAAATTGTCAACCTCGGTGATATCATAACTGATAGTAGATATGGGAGTAATGTTGAATCCCATACCCCAGCTAAAATTAAATTTTTGATTACCAAAAACTTGATCATTGGCTTCATTAAGTGGGTTGCGTAGTGGAAAACCAAGACTTAAATAAGCCATGTTGCCTGACCACTGAATACTGCTACCATCGTTGTCTGACAGCCTCGTTCGCTGCATCTGTAGCCCTATATCAAATGCAGTAGCTTTGAGAAAGGCAAGTGTCGCAGGGTTTTCGAAGTTGAGATGATAACTATCAAAATAAGAATTGCCCAGACCTCCCATCTGTCTGAGATGCATACCTCCACGATCATTAATATTGCCGATGCCAAACCTCGAAAATGGCGAATTAACATCTCCTTGCTGTCCGAACATGAAGCTCGATGCAAGGGTCATTATCAATATGAATACTATCTTCGGCATAGGTTAATTTCTCACCTTAAATGTAAAGCCTGCAAATATGCTGTTTTCAGCAAGTTATACCAAGACTAACGTCTAATATTATAAGCGACTATAAATCAATTTGCTATAAAGATGCTGCCAGACCCGTATTTGATACAGATGTGAGTCTTATTTAAGACTACTTTAAGACAAGAGTTAAAACTCTTAGTGTTTAAAATGCCTTCTGCCAGTGTATACCATGGATAAGCCATTTTGATCACAATAGTCTATACTCAGTTGATCATTTCTTGATCCGCCAGGCTGTATGACACTCTTAATGCCCGCTTTATGGGCGATTTCTACACAATCTGGAAATGGGAAAAAGGCATCCGATGCCATTACCGCCCCTTCCAAGGCGAATCCCATTCTGATAGCCTTATCTATAGCCTGTTTACATGCATCGACACGTGATGTTTGTCCGCAGCCCATTCCTAACAATTGGTTGTTATTGACTAATACGATTGTATTTGATTTTAGATGCTTGGCCACTTTATTAGCAAATAACAATTGTTGTATTTGTTGACCTGTAGGGGCGACCGTTGTCTTGACTTGTAGGTCGTCATTATTTTCTATGATAATGTCTGCGTCCTGTTTAATATATCCTCCTAGCAGTGATTTAATCTTACTTCCTGCGGCTTTGATATTCTTTCTTTTAAGTAAGACCCTATTCTTCTTTTTGCTCAATAGAGCTTGGGCATCAGCGCTGAAGTCTTGAGCAATGAGGACTTCATAAAATTGCTTATCGATCGCTGTAGCCGTTTCAAGATCTACAACGCCATTGGTTATAAGGATACCACCAAATGCACTAATTGGATCTCCAGCTAAGGCTGCATGATATGCCTCTGCTACTGTAGGCCTAGTAGCTATGCCGCAGCTGTTGGTATGTTTGAGTATTGCGAATGTCACTTTCTCGCTTTCGAACTCCCGCATTAGATCTATGGCACTATCGATGTCGACCAGATTGTTATAGGACAATTCCTTGCCGTTCAATTTATCAAATTCAGAACCAAGGTCACCGAAGTACTGAGCTTTCTGGTGAGGGTTCTCTCCATATCTTAGCTCTTTAGACTGACTTGCGGATATCTTAAGACTTGCCTCCTCTATATCTTTATTAAAATAGTTGAATATGGCTGTATCATAATGTGACGATATGTTAAAGGCATGAGCCGCCAGTTTTTTTCTATCACTTAGACTGGTAGATCCATCCTGTTGGGATAGTATGTGTTCTAAGGTGGCATATTGATCTTTAGAGGGTACGACTACGATATCTTTATAATTTTTAGCAGCTGCTCTTATTAGAGAAATGCCTCCGATATCTATTTTTTCTATTATCTGAGATTCTTCATTAGTACTAGCTACAGTGGCTTCAAAAGGATATAAATCGACTACAACTAAATCGAGTTCAGGAATCTCATATATTTCTAATTGTTGTTGATGGTCTGGTTCACGTTTTGCCAATATGCCTCCAAATACCTTTGGGTGTAAGGTCTTGACTCTACCATCAAGGATCGAGGGATAGCCAGTCAAGTCCTCTACTCTATGGACGCTTACTCCATGACGCTCGAGTAGCGACTGAGTTCCTCCTGTGGAGTATACCTTTATATCTAATCTTTTGATATGGTCTATGATACTGTCCAATCCGTCTTTATGAAAAACCGAGATGAGAGCGCTCTTTATTTTTTTATCCATGAGGGATATGTAAGTGTGCGGTTAAAAAGCGGCAAATTTAATATTAATTTGATGTTATCGAGCGGTAATTCACGGGCTCTTTTTAGTCCTTAATCTAAGGATGTTGCCCATAGCATAACAATGGCGGCATCGGGGCTCATATTTGTCTTTTTCTCCTACGAGTATAGTACGCTCTTCTTCAGCAAATCGGTAAGAGTGTGTGGCAAGATTGCCACAGTGAGGGCAGATAGCGTGCACTTTAGTGACGTATTCGGCGACAGCCATTAAATTAGGTATCGGTCCAAACGGAATTCCTTTATAATCTAGGTCTAAGCCAGCGATGATGACCCTTTTACCAGTCAGGGCCAAGGACTCTGTTATTGCGATGAGCTCCATATCAAAGAATTGCCCCTCGTCAATTCCTATGACCTCATAGTCCGCTGATAGTTCTTTTATTTGTTTGGCTTCCTTGACGACTATTGAAGACATGCTTGTAGCGTCATGGGATACTACCTCTGTGTCGCTATATCTATTGTCAACATTGGGCTTAAATATGATGACTGCCTGTCCAGCTATATTGGATCGACGCATGCGACGAAGTAGTTCTTCGGTCTTGCCCGAAAACATACATCCAGAGATTACCTCTATCCATCCACTTCGTTGACCACCAAATCTCGGTTCTAAGAACATAGCTTAAAGATTATCATAAATCTATAAATGAAAAATTATTTTCATTCATTATGGCTTAAATCAATTTATTTAATTGAGGTTTATACTAATATCGTATTACAGCAGTTTAGGATAAAAGTGAATAATTGTGGATTTAAGAAAATCTAAAGCCATATTAAAGAAGATTAATGTAC
>CAZJHC010000069.1:0-13200 GCA_964545645.1 uncultured Saprospiraceae bacterium | reverse complement strand
GGTTAGAAGTGAATATTATATCAACCTTGGGACAGATAGCTATAACGACTAAAATCAATAAAAATCTGAAATCAAAGAAATACTCGTACTTTAATCAGGTATAGACTTAATGAAAAAATGTATGCAAAATGAATAGCAAAACAGTATCAATCATAGGTTTGATCTTATTGACCATGAGCCAAGTATTACTTTCCTTCGGCTATGAATTTCTTATGAGTCAGAGGCCTATTGATTTTGCCCATTGGTCCTTGTTGATCTCTGCTTTACTAATGTTCAGTCTATGGTTCAGCTTACCCCACAATCTCACCAAAAAAATCGGTTTAACACTAATGACTATAGGTATAGGTGGGGTTATAGGTATGTGTACTATTGATTTTGTACTATGGGCAGCGCACACTAATCCATCCCTAAAAAATGATACACTATCCCTTATCATGTCCACTAAATCGCTCCAAGTACCATTCTTGATGATTGGTCCATCGCTTTTCTATGGAGGCATGTCAATTGCTACTTATGGTTTATTTATTAATCATAAGATCCCTGTAGCCCTCATTAATTTAGGGGCCATAGGCATAGGATTAGGATTCATGATATTCAATAATCATATGCTACCAGCTGTCGGATCGCTATTGCTGCTGATCGGATTTGGTTTGTTACTTTTTGGATTTAAAAAGCCTCTTACCCATTCAACATAACCAATCAGAACAATCCCATCCTAACAACTCTTCAACCCTCTTTATGTCCTCTGTGTACATAGAGATGAGTCGATCTTTTTCCTCTTCAGATATACATCTCTGATAGGCTCTTGTGTGAGCTCTGTGATGTTTAAAAATGGGGGCGTAGCTCCTAACCTTCAAAAATGAATAGATCGACCCCAGGACTATAGCAGGCTTGGCAACATAGTCTTCGTACTTGATGTAAAGAGTCTGCTTCTTAGGAAAATGCACATTAATTTGATTGATTTGCTTTGAGTAGTACCCACGATCAACATAGGAATAGATCATCCTACTTTTATCATTAGTATTGGTAATACGCTTCGCTTCCAATGCTACGCATTCTATAAATTCTTTATGCTCATTTCCTCTATCGACTTCCATATTCCAATGCGAAAACGCTCTTGCAATTGGATTTCTGAGTATCATAATCATCTTCGCTTGAGGATTGTAGTCGCTTATTTTGGCCAATGCACTGGGATGATAGGATATTATAGGCGTTATCTCTCCCATTAGCTTATGATGATTCGATTGATCAAAATCCTTCTCGTACCAATATTCTGATATTTTCTTGGGCCAAATATGGTTTCGATCAAAGTAATGCGGCTCCTTAGTATAGGACATGCAGATCGATGGATGGCGCAAGAGATGATGTCGTAATGAGGTCGTGCCCGCTTTCTGAGCTCCAATTATAAAGAAGTCTACCTTCTTGTGTTGTATATAGGGCAGTTGAGATAGGCGAAACAACAGTGTACGAACAGAAAATAGATTCATCGATGTAATAAAGTATCACATGGTTGATAGTCGAAAGATAAGTACCCTGACGAGATCAACCAATTAAGCCAGATAAAAGTTATAGACATCAAAATCTCTCAAAGATTCCATCACATCTATAGGTATAGTCGCCATCTCTATTTTCATATTCCCAAATAATCTCATTGCCGACAAGTTCGATATAATACTCCTCTTCGATAGTCGAGCTTCCAAAACTACTCCTTTGAAAAACCTCTATATCACAGGCATCCTCATAAAATGCTGTGGAAAAAAAATCTCCGATCTCCACGACGACAGCGCCATCAAAATCTAAATAAACATCAACAAGGACTCTATCCTCTACAAAATCATCACAGTAAACGGTGCCCACATAGAGTCCTTCCCAATCTCGGAAGGTACAAATGTCATCAACGCACGAAGAGCTAAGGATAAGAAGTAGGACGCTGCCTATAAGTAATCGTAATGATACAGTCATAATTAATAGGATCTGGTGTATCACAAGGACGCACCACATCTTACAGTAATGCCTAAGAGGATGTTAAATTCTATTAAATTTACCTATGCCATATCGACACTCATCGATCAGACAGCATCAGTGGACAAGTAAATATGTAAGAAACGACAGATAATTCATGAATATAAAATCGGTACTATCAACTCCTTATATCATCCTATTGCTCATGATGACATGGTCGGCATGCAGCTTGGAGGAGCAAGAAAATGAGCCAATTCTTACCAATATCTCATCCCCCAATATACTCCTAATCATAGCGGATGATATGGGCAAAGACGCCATGCCTGGATATCCTGAAGGAACGATTAAGCCCAATACTCCTACGTTAAGCCAACTCGAAAATCAAGGTATAATATTTACAAAATTTTGGGTTAATCCAACATGTACACCTACAAGAGCGTCTATCATCACGGGTAAGTATGGCTACCGAACAGGGGTAACTGATGTCGGTGATGGATTGGACATATCAGAAAAGATACTACATCGATATATCAAAGAAGAAACTGATAATGAGTATGCTACAGCACTGGTTGGCAAGTGGCATCTCTCAGGCAACCGACCGACGAATAACCCTGACATCTGGGGAGTAGATTATTTTGCCGGTCTCCTCGGAGGAGGAGTGCAGGATTATTATGACTGGGAACTCACCGAAGGTAATGTTACCTCCCCTCGTACTGATTATATCACTTCAACCCTAACAGATCTTGCTATAGATTGGATATCAGATCAGAGTCAACCTTGGTTTCTGTGGTTAGCCTATAATGCTCCACATACTCCATTTCACCTGCCGCCAGCAGAAATGCATAGCCAAGGTGCCCTTCCTCAGTATACTAACTCTGCTGACCCAACACCTTATTATATGGCGGCGATAGAGGCTATGGATTTTCAAATGAATAGATTGTTCAATGCGATAGACCCTGATGAACTTGAGAATACCATCATCATTTTTATCACTGATAATGGCACTCCAAATCAAGTCGTCCAAGCACCCTATGATACTAGAGGAGCGAAAGGAAGACTCTATCAGGGAGGGATCAATGTCCCAATGGTCATAGCGGGCAATGGTGTCTTGAGAAAAGGATTGGAAAACAGCTTGGTAACATCAACAGATCTGTATAGCACCATAGCAGATATAGCTGGAGTTGCTGAGCCGGACATCAATGACAGCAAAAGTTTCAAGCCCCTACTCCGAGCGTCCTCAGACCATAGAACATATCAATATACTGAGTTAGGCAGTGGTGATGAGGCACAATGGACTATAAGTGATGGAGTGTACAAAATGATCGAAAGAAGTAATGGCAATATGGAGCTCTATAAATTAAGCGCAGACCCATATGAAGAAACCAATCTGATGAGAATAAATCTCGACATGGAGGCCAGCACTGCCTTGAGGCTCCTGCAGGAAGAGCTTGTAAGGATCAGGAATTGAACCTTTCCCTTACTGATGCCACAATCTTGTTTCATCTTATAAATTAAAGACGTCTGACTAATAGACCTATGGTCTACAACCTTCAGGCCTCATTTAGTCTACAAGCAATATCTATGAATTACATTACAGGTTTTCTACTCCACTTACGAGTATACCATCGAATTGCTATGACCCCAATAACTGAAGGCAGCACCCACGGAATCACCATCATTTGACCTGAAAATATCTCCCCTAACCACATGCTTCCTCCAAAAGCAAAGAAAGCCGTATATGCAGCGATACCCGTTACTAAGAGTCCTCTTATATGATCTTTGATAGGATCTATCTCAGCTTGAAAAGTATCGTAGTTGGTCATTACATTTTTAATATCAGTCATACCTAACAGGCCAAATATAAACAACAAGATAGCCCCATTAGCAAACTGTGTAATCACCGCAAAAGCGACATTAATTGTACCAACGATCACAATAGCTGCATAGAGATATCTTCGTTTATTGTAAATCGATCTGGGAACTCCTTTTTTATATTTCAATATTGTTATACCATACCATAATGGTAATGCTGTAATCAAACTTAAGTACCCTAAGAACAGGCTGACGAAATACCCTCCTTGGATAATGTTAACAATGGACAATATGGCTGACGTAATAACCACACCCCACATAGTAAATACATAGACCCAACCAATCTTGACATGTAGATTGCCTCCCTTTTTCAATATGATCGGCAACCAAAACAACACTAAACTCGTGAATCCAGCAAATACATGAATGGCAAGTATGACTTTGTCAAAAGATATAAGAGCTTCCATAACTATGATTTTATATCACAAGGATATATCAAAAAGTGAGATCAAATGCTCTTATGTGATTATTGTCAAATGATTAGGGATAAATAGCAACTTATAGTGACTACTAACATGCGCTTGGGACGAATGACAAGGCTACATATAACTTTTAACAACCGAGATATAGCGCCTGGACACTGGCACGATCGCTCCAGTAGAGGTCATAGTAAGTTTAAGTCCTTGGGCATTGCCAGTTACATTTTTAATACTTTTAGCATTAACCAGATAGGACCTATGGGTACGTATAATGCCATAATCTTCCAGTTGGTTTTCTAAAGACTTCAGGGTAGATCTAATAAGTTCGGATCGACCTTCTTTGAGATATATGGTGGCATAGTTCTGCATGGATTCGATATACAGTATATCGCTAACATCAACTTGTAATGGAATCGACTGATTGGGGATGCTTATCACCTCCTGAGCCAGTTGCTTCTTAACCACGGTAATGGGGGCAATATTCTCAGCGATGCGATTATAAAACCGCTCTTTATTGAGCATGGTGATAGTACCAAAAAGCACCAATGGAAAGATTCCGACAACAAAAGTCATATACACCTGAAATAAAAAGAACTTCCAACTGAATGGAGCATAACCTGGCAGCAAAGACATAAACAAAAAATTAGCTATGCTAATCAATAGAATCAAAATAATCGTGCTGACGATCCATTTGCCAAAGGTCCATGAGGGTTTGTCATACTGAATTCCGAATACCTTAATCAGTAGCAAGTTGTAAGCAAAGCACATGACAAAAGTGAGGATACCAAAGTCCAAGGTTAGCTTAAATGACTCCATTAAGGGCAGATTGCTTGTCCCAAATGGTTGCAACAAAAACAAAATAGCAAAAATCAAAAAACCTACCATGGCAGCCTCTTTCGCTTGAACCCATATATCTATAGAGCTTGGAAAGGGCTGCGCAAAATAAGCCTTTATCTTACTGACCATCTACTTGACTTATCAATACCTCTACAGCTTTTTGTAGCTGTTCATCGTCGCCTTTGGCACGACTATCTGGTTCATTATAAACTATATGATCTGGGACCGCAGGGCCATGCTCCATATTTTCTTCAGTAGCCTTGACATACCAAGCTCTAAAGGGCACTCTGACAAAAAAGCCATCCATCAAGCCTCTACCTCCTGTCGATATTACAGCACCAAATGTCGGAGCTCCTACAAGCGTACCATGCCCTAAGGTCTTAAAAGCATGTGAGAAAATCTCTGCGTTGCTATAGCTACTCTCATTACAAAGCGCTATAGACGGCTTGGTCAATGCCGATAATGGGAGTCGCTCACCATAAGGATAGTTATTCTTATACTTGAGGTTATCTCGCTCCAGATTGTCAGTGGCACCACGAGGCACAGTATAAGAATGTTGTCTCACATTGAGCACCGCCATCACCATATCAGTTGTCCATCCCCCTCCATTATATCGTACATCTATCACGATCCCTTCTTTACCATAACCGCTGGCCATTAGCTCTCGTTCAAATCGCTCAAAACTCGACCAGTTCATACCTCGTATGTGAATATATCCAAGTCGACCATTTGAGTATTTGTCTACAAGATTTTTGCGATCTGCCACCCATTCCTCGTACAGTAGATTTCTGGTTGAACTACTTGGACGTATGATGACATTAGTATCAAGGCCATTACGATTGATGGTCAGTTGGATGCGCTCATCTACACGCTCATTGACCATGGCGTAAAAATTGTTGGACCCTATAGTTTGACCATTAATTTTGTTGATTACATCGCCGATCATTAATTTACTATCAGTTCTATCGGCCGGAGAATCTTGGACTATTCGAGTCACCTCAACACCCATCCCTTTGGGCTTTAACTCTAAGCCAAGCCTACCTGTTGTAGCCCTCTGCGTCTCCTCATCACCACGTCCAAAGAGTCCCATATGGCTTGAGTTGAGCTGTCCCAACATCAGATTGACTACATAAGAGAAATCCTGTTTAGTAGATGCTGCCAAAGCCCTCGGCTCATATCTTTCTTTCAATTCGTTCCAATCTTGCCCATGGAATTTTGGATCGTAGAATCTATCTCTGAGGGTCCTCCAAGCCTCATCAAAGATCTGTTGTCGCTCACCTCTGGTATCTATTTTCATCTTGGCTGCAAAGGGTAGCGAAGTCACTTTCTTGCCTCCTGTATCGACTTTTTTATGCTGACCATTGGAGACATAATAGATGTTTTTACCTTTCTCATCGAGTGCAGTATTAGAGATCCTACCATTCGATAGTATCGTTTTCATTTCCTCTCCGTTCCATTTGACTTTCTTGTATTGTGAGCCTCCCGGCGATCCTTGACGTCCGCCTCCATTAGTGGAGAAGAAGAACTCCTCACCATCATCAGATATCAAGAGATTATACTCATTGCCGGGCAATCTGGTCACCTGTACCAATCTCTCATGGATGCCTTCTATATCAATATAGAAAGTACTATCTATATCTTCATCTGGAGCTTCATAATCATCCCAATCAGAATTGGTGCGCTCCCAGTCAACTTCTCTCAACCAAGCAAACCAGATATCCGAATCTCCATTGTTTCTAATGGATGTAAACCCAAGCTTGCTGCCATCCTTGCTCCATTGTGGGTTAGAATCTCCTCGAGGATGCATACTCACATTGATCGCTTGACTCCCAGGTTCGGCTTTTTGGATATAGATCTCATTATTAAAATCCAAGTCAGTTCGATTGTATGCTATCCACTCGCTGTTAGGGCTCCAGCTAAGATTATTGGCTGTATTCCATCCCGATAGTAATAAGGTTGGAGAACTCAGCATACCATTGGTATCCACCTCGATCAAGGATAGATCGCCATCTATGGTTGATACAGCAATCTTAGACTTGTTGGGTGCTATGACAAAGTAGGACTCGTCATTAGGAGTATCCATCACCCTGGTCGTAGTCCACTCAAAACTGTTGAATATATCCCCACCCTCTTTAGGCTGCACCTTATACAGATCATAGTCACCTCCTCTATCACTCAGAAACAGTAGCGTACTATCATTAAGCCAAGAGATATCTGTGTCTCTATAAGTATGTGTCGCTGGCCCTACAGAAAGCTTTTTTTCATCACTATTTTTTTTAATGAAAATGTCTCCTCTAACAGCGTAGGCCAACAATTCCTCATTGGGCGATAGTGCTAACTCTGTGCTTTGATTCGTATAGGTCTGAAACTCTTGTAGGTCAAACCTATAATCCTCTGTCACATCAATCGGAACTCTCTGTGCCGTACTCCCAGGCACTGTACTTTGTATATAAATGGCACCACCCAGAGTAAAGATCATCATGTTGCCATTTCTTGATATGTTATAGTAGTCTATACCTTCTTGTGTGTAGTCAGTCATCTTTTGTGCAGGACCAACTGACGTACCTTGTGAGTTGATGCTTTGTTTAAAGATGTTATATCTACCATCTCTGGCGGATAGATAGTAGAGATCATTGGCTGCGCCCCATTGTGGTTGAGTATCTTGACCTTCATCTGTGGTGATTTGACTGTAAGTATCAGTAGCCTCATGGTATATCCATATATCTCGATTTGCAGGTCCTCTATAGGCCTCTCTGGAGGTTCTACAGGTACCACGGACCATAGCCAACATAGACCCGTCACTATGGTACGAAGACTCTAGACCCAGGGCATCCATAGAGCGATGAGGAGTCCCTCCTGTGGCAGGCATCTCATAGTACTCTGCTTCTCTCTCAACTTGAGCCCAATTGCGTCTAGTAGAAAAATGAATGGTCGAGGTAGTCTTCCAACTGCCAAAATAATCAGCGGCACTATTGTAGGTCAAGCGTTTTAGATTTTTGCCTTGGGGAGTGATGGTATAGAGATCATCGTTGCCAAACCTGTTAGAACTAAAAAGAATCTGGTCATTCATAGGAGACCACTGTGCCCCATAGTCATATGCTTCATGAATTGTCAACCTCCGAGCCTCACCACCTCCTATGGGGACAGTCCACAGATCCCCTTGGTAAGTAAAAGCTATCTGCGTCCCATCCGCATTTAACGATGGGTATCTAAATACTCTGCTATCCTCTTGTCCAGCTGCTGCGAACCAGAGGATCATTGTTACGAAAAATAGTCCTATTCTCAATTTAATTTTTTTTTAGATGATAGAAAATGATAGTCCTGCATTGGCCTGCAGTCTATCCAGCAATATGTCCCCCATAGCCACTGATGGTGTCAACATACCTGAGACTTTTGGTGTTTTCTCTTTATCAAGTGCCAAACAAATAGCACTTTCTGCGAGCATCTTGCTCGTAGAGCCATAACCAGGATCTCGATCTCCAGTGACCTTTGCTTTTATTTTGACTTGCCCGTCTTTCTTTCCAATGAATAGAAGATTAAAAAATCCATTCTCCCGTTCTTCCTTGTCAGGACCTTCCCCAGGTTTAGGCTGAGTCTTGTCCACCATTTTTTTGAAAAATGAACCTGGCTTACCCGCCATAAGCATCCCCATAGTGGCTAACAATCCATAACCTTTCAGCTTGCCTCCTAATCCCTTACCAGTCACCATTGCTTCATCATACAAAAAGTCCTTACCATACGGATATCCATTTAAAGCGTTACTCCTTCTGACAACTTTGGTATTGATACCTGCCATAATAAATGGGCCTATGTAGGCATTTATATCACTATCCTTTACTACAGAGCTTAGATCCTTTTTATCTGGCCCAGATTGTTCTCCTTGCGGATTTAATCCATAAGGATTAGTCAGAGTTTTATAAACTGCTTTATCCTTTTGTGCTTGCTCCATAACATAGCTTAAGCTGGCATAAGTCCCTCCGCTGAGGCCTCCTTTCATAGCTTTCACTCTCATTTTGATTTGATCACAAGGGCCACCCAGTTGGGCCTGAGCCTCCCGCTGAACGAAGTATGTCCCCATATCTGATGGTATACTATCAAATCCGCAGGTATATACGATACGCACGTTGTTTTTGACGGCTTGATCTTGATGGCTATCGATCATCTTACGCATCCACTGAACCTCCCCCGTCAGGTCACAATAGTCGGTACCGTTGGCTATGCAACTTTCGACCAGCTCAGAACCGTACTTAGCATAAGGGCCGACGGTGGTACATATGACCTTGGTCTGAGCACAGAGAGCATCAAGACTTCCTCTGTCCTTGCTATCAGCTTTAAGAAAATCGACTCCACTGATGCTCATTTCCTCAGCAACACTTTCCAACTTGGCCATATTTCGACCTGCCATAGCCCATTTCAACGAGCCACTGTTACCATAATTGTTATTGATATATTCTGCCACCAAGCGACCAGTAAAGCCCGTAGCACCCCAGATGATTACATCGTATTTTCTTGACATTCTATACTTTATTAATACTTAGCAGGGACGCCTTCCCCTGGTAGTGTGTTTTTAATAAAAACCCTGATATCATCATTGGCTTTTTGAAGATCTTCAGCTCTAAGGTACATCATATGGCCACTGCGATAACCCTTAAAACTAAGGCGATCCATCATCTTACCGCTTGGATCCAGTTGCCACATGGTATACTTTGCATCAAAGTAGGTTGTCGCTCCGTCGAAGTATCCTGACTGAATCATCACATTGAGATAGGGATTCTGAGCCATTGCTTGGCGGAGATTTTCGCCAGTATTATCATTGGTTCTATCCCACGGCCTGACAGGTCCAAACATGTTGTATTTAATATCAGTCTTATAGTTTAAATGTTCTCGGAGATAATAGTTTATAGCCGGAGTAAATGAATGTAACCACGAGGTTAGTTCACTATTGTAATCAGGCCTCGATCCAGCATCCATTTTATCTAAACCGAGATATCTTGAGTCAAGACGACCGATAGTATAACCTTTGTCTCGCAATAACTCTTTCCAAAAGAATCTTGTAGATACATCAAGATTACTCTTAAGTATAATATCTTTTGATAGTCCCGAATAATAGGCCATTTTTTCTGCTGCCATGTCACGTTTAGCTGGATCCAAAAATCCACCCATAGCCATAGCAGGTAGGAGCTCATTGATAGCATACTGCTCAGATTCTGCTAACACGTCATCGAGATCTTTAGATTGCAACTCGCTATTTAGAGCTTTCTGATACCATGCCGCTGCGGTAAAATAAGGGAGCCTATTGGCCGCATCTACAGGGCCATCTCTTTCTATGCCCAATCCTGTAGGCGACACCAAGATCACACCATTGAGATACATCCACTGCCGGTTTTGTAATTCTAAGGCAAGACCAGATACCCTGGTAGTGCCATAACTTTCTCCTATTAGGTACTTAGGCGATTGCCATCGATTATTGCGTGTTACAAAGGTATTGATCCATTCTGCCAAATAGGTCACATCGGCATTTACTCCAAAGAACATTTTCTTTTGGTCTTCTGTCTTCATCTCCTCATCGGTCACCCTGGAGTACCCTGTATTGACAGGGTTAACAAAGACAATATCTGCGATATCCAGTATAGAGTGAGGATTCTCTTTAATGCCATATGGTTGTATTGGGAACCCTTCATCATCAATTTTTAACACTTGAGGTCCTGTATAAGCGATATGCATCCATACTGATGCAGATCCGGGGCCTCCGTTGAAGGAAATAACCAAAGGTCTCTTGGACCTATCAGTAACACCATCCTTGGTATAATATGTATAAAATAAGGAGGCTACGGCCTTTCCTTTTGCATTCCATACTGGTTGCGTGCCAGCCTTTGCAGTATAGGCAATTCTCTGACCTTTAATCGTCGACTGATGCTTAGTGATCACTTCAGACTGTACGTCCAGCTTACGATCATACTCCTGTCCATAGGAATGGGAGAATGACAAAGCAAACAAAGTAATTAGAAGGGAAAATATTTTCATTTATGATCTGATTTATGCCTACAAATTAAGAATTATCTTGACTTAAATAACACCTTTACAACACATTACGACACTGTGTGCCAAGCAACCTCATCATAAGTATGAATCAAACGAAACCTAACTGGGAAGAACTAATAGATGACTCTCTCATAAGAGAACTCAAGGGAGATAAAAACACAATCAATCAACCCCGACAAGTACATGATGCTCATTATAGCTTTGTTGGCACTAAAAAAACCAAAAAACCCCAATTAATCATCGCCAATAGAGCATTAGCAGCAACATTGGGATTTGATAATCATTTTATTGATGACCCGCAGTTCAAGAGCATCGCATCTGGCAATCATACTCCTAAGGCTATGAGTCCTTATGCCATGTGTTATGGTGGTCATCAGTTTGGTAATTGGGCCGGACAACTAGGCGATGGCCGGGCGATAAATTTATGCCAGATCAATCATGAGAATCAGTCATATACCCTACAACTCAAAGGAGCAGGACAGACGCCCTACTCTCGTAGGGCTGATGGATTAGCGGTGTTGCGATCATCCATACGAGAGTATCTAATGAGCGAAGCTATGCATCATCTGGGCATACCTACCACTCGAGCACTATCATTGTGCCTAACTGGAGATCAGGTGTTGCGAGATATGATGTATGATGGAAACTCAGCTTACGAAAAAGGGGCAGTAGTCTGCCGAGTATCCAAGAGTTTTATTCGCTTTGGAAACTTTCAGATATTTGCCTCGAGGAATGATCTGACCAACCTCCGGATGCTCCTCAATTATACCATTAACCATTATTATCCCCATATCAAGGGTAACGATAAAGACAGATACATACAGTTCTTTCAAGAAGTATCTCAACGCACAGCCCAATTGATGATAGAATGGCAGCGTGTAGGATTTGTGCACGGTGTGATGAACACTGATAATATGTCTATCCTAGGTGAGACTATCGATTATGGCCCATATGGCTGGCTAGACAATTATGACCCTGATTGGACTCCCAATACTACTGACAATACACATAAGAGATATCGATATAGTAATCAGCCCTATATCGCACAGTGGAATCTTGCTCAACTGGCTAATGCACTCTATCCAGTTATAGAAGAAAGTGAGCCTCTGATAGAAATATTAAACGCTTACAAGCTAATGTATCACCTGGCACATACTAATATGATGGCAAGCAAGCTGGGTTTAGATCCGGAGCAAATAGATCATAGCTATGTGGATGAATTAGGTCAGCTCCTGAGTTCAGAGGAAATTGATATGACCATATTTTACAGGCAACTGAGTACGATTAATCACGATGATACGGTGACCACTTGCCTTAAGAAGATATTACCAGCATTTTATGACGAGAAGGCCTCCACTACTCGAGTAGCTTGGACCGCTTGGTTCACTGACTATCTCCATAAATTAAGGAGCACCAAACTCAGTAATCAACAAAGGCAGGTCGCCATGAAATCTGTCAATCCTAAATATGTTCTTCGTAACTACATGGCTCAGATGGCGATTGATCAAGCAGAAAACAATGACTATACGCTCATCCATGAGTTATATGAGCTGCTCAAATCACCGTATCTTGAACAACCTGAGAATCAAAAGTGGTTTGCCCGGAGACCAGAATGGGCTCGTCATAAGATCGGTTGTAGTGCTTTATCATGCAGTTCATAGCGTTAAGTCATCAACGAAACGATCTGTAGTGTGCTACTTAGACTAAGATAATCTGTCAAAATCTATATTACTCAGTTGCTAACTATCTCAAAGGTTCTCGCTATAGATGTACCAAATTGATCCACGCAATAGATGCTATAGATCCCTTTAGGGTAGGAAAATGATAACTTATGTTGCCCTGTGGTGGTGCCGTGATAATGATCATTGATATACCAGAACACTTCTGCCTCTTGAGTATCGTGTGCTACAGTTATTATCAGCTCTTGTTGTTTATTATTGAGGTCTTTGGGAAGGTATATTTTCTCTCCATCATTAGGATAGACAAACTCCATCTCGGAACCATAGTTAGCTGATCTACAGAGGGGATGCAGCGGTGGTATATCTTCAAGAGTAGGATCTCTTAGTTC
>CAZJHC010000068.1:0-13452 GCA_964545645.1 uncultured Saprospiraceae bacterium | reverse complement strand
CTACTATACTATTGTTCCATTGGGATTGTTGTTCCTATGTATGTTGCTACTTCGATCACTATCTAGCAATAAAACCAACACAGTAGTATGAAGAAGAATGAAACTCCTGAAGAACTCTTTGAAGAACTATTTTATGAAGTCCACACATCGGGTATTTTTAGTGATGGTAAAGTATTTGCCGATGCGAGGGCCAAAATGAGCCCAAGTATCATCCTCAAAGAATACAATAAAAGACGTAACGATAAAGACTTCGATTTAGAATTTTTTGTTCGCAAATATTTTGATTTAGAACAACATAAAATGATCCCTTATCGGTCAGATGGCAAGCAAATAGAAGCTCATCTTAATGATCTTTGGGATCACCTCAAGAGAGATCCCGATAAGAAGAGATCAAAAGACTCTAGGATTCCTCTACCCTTTAGCTATATCGTCCCAGGGGGCAGGTTTAACGAGATCTACTATTGGGATAGCTACTTTACCATACTCGGATTGATCACTTCAGGTAGAATAGAGTTGGCAGAGTCCATGATCAATAATTTTACCTATTTAATTGACACATATGGTCATATCCCTAATGGTAGTAGGACTTATTTTCTCAGTAGATCTCAACCTCCATTTTACTCCTTAATGATAGCTGAATTAATCAAGCAACGAGGCAAATCCATCATCAAAAACTACTTGCCATCGCTGGTTAAGGAATATAATTTTTGGATGAAGGGTACGAATCAACTATCAGATTATCAAGCAATCAATAGAGTTGTTAAACTGGACGGCACCTTGTTACTCAATCGCTATTATGATCACAAGAATACTCCTCGCATGGAGATGTATCGTAATGATTGGGCTTTAATTGATTTTAAACAAAACCGGCATGATGAGCTATTCAGAAATCTTAGATCTGCTTGCGAATCTGGATGGGATTTTTCAAGCCGCTGGCTAAAGGATCAAAATGATTTGACATCCATTGAGATATTAGATATACTACCTATAGATTTAAACTGCCTACTATGGCATCATGAGAAACTAATCTCAGAATGCTACAAAGAAATAGGGCAAGATGAACTATCGCTCAATTATGGAATTTTATCTGTCAATCGAAAAAAAGCTATTCAGTCGATTTTTTGGAATAAAAAACGTCAGTTCTACTGTGATTATAACCATCGAAATAGGTCAGTGTCTGATAAATGCACCTTGGCTGGCTGTTTTCCTCTATTCTTTAAGCTTGCAACAGAAGACCAAGCAATGCATACTGTAGCAAGGCTCCAGGATGAGTTTATTAAGGATGGCGGACTCGTCACTACCCCTATCAATAGCGGACAACAATGGGATGCTCCCAATGGTTGGGCTCCATTACAATATATGGCTATCAAAGGATTACTCAATTATGGTTACAAGGCGTTGGCACAAGAAGTAGCCTTCAGATGGATTAATCTCAATGAAAAAATATACAATGAGACTGGCAAGATGATGGAAAAATACAATGTAATGGATACTACGCTAACAGGAGCTGGTGGCGAATATGATCTGCAAGATGGCTTCGGGTGGACCAATGGAGTTTATCTGGCTCTAAAGGCCATGTAACCAGGTTTTATCGATACATTACTTCTTTGACTGCCTTGATGACCTTAGCTGGTGTCGGCATATATTCTTCTACAAATGGAGCAGCATATGGCAACGATGTATCTGCGGCATTTACACGTGTTACAGGAGCGTCCAGATAGTCAAAAGCATACTTTTGAATCTCATAGGCTATCTCTGCACTCACACCAGCAAATGGCCAGGATTCATCCACCACAACCATTCTATTAGTTTTTTTAACTGACTCTACGATGGTCTTGTGATCCAACGGACGTATCGTTCGAAGGTCAATCACTTCCGCACTGATCCCTTCTTTTTCCAACTCCACTGCAGCCTGCTTAGAGACTTCCATCATTTTATTGTAAGAGACTATTGTTACATCAGTTCCTTCTTTGCGGACGGCAGCCACACCTATTGGTGTTAAGTATTCTTCCTCGGGAACCTCCCCTTTTAGCCCATAGAGCATCTCAGACTCCATAAAACAAATCGGATCATCATCTCTGATAGCAGATTTCAACAATCCTTTGGCGTCTTTAGGGTCGACGATAGAAATGACTTTTAAACCAGGAGTATTGGCCATCCAACTTTCAAATGTTTGAGAATGCTGCTGCGCTAATTGCCCTGCAGCTCCTGAAGGCCCTCTGAATACAATTGGGCAATTGAACTGCCCAGCAGATTGAGATAATGTCTTAGCGGCATTGTTTATAATCTGATCAAAGGCAAGCACTGCAAAATTCCAAGTCATAAACTCTACTATAGGTCTCAATCCATTCATTGCTGCCCCTACCCCAATACCTGCAAAACCCAGCTCTGCTATTGGTGTGTCAATTACTCTCTCTGGTCCAAATTCTTTGAGCATCCCTTTACTTACCTTGTAAGCCCCATTATATTCTGCTACCTCCTCACCCATTAAAAACACATCAGCATCTCTTCTCATCTCTTCACTCATTGCTTCTCCTAAGGCTTCTCTAAGTGTAAGTGTTCTACTCATGATATCTAATTTGCGGCAAAAATAGTATTCTGCCAATTATCTGTAACTAATCTGAAGCTTTTTTGATCAACTCAAGCACATTTACTCCTCCTAAATTGCCAGAACTCATCAAGAGAAAAACATCTATAGACTTTTTATTCTTGATTATTTGATCAATTAATTCTCCCTTGTCTGTGACCACTATTAGATTTGGATGATTAAAACTACTATGTATGTCAAGAGGCAAAATTGGGCTCAGACGCTTTTGCTCTATGACCTTAGGATCAAAAAACACAATCGCTATATCTGCATCATCCAAGCTACTATGATATAATGGAATAAAGCTTTTGCTGAGACTACTATAAGTATGGAGCTCAAGAACCGCCAGTACTTGATCCTCAGTGTATGTTTCTCGTATGGCAGAAACCGTTGCCTTTACTTTTGACGGTGCATGAGCAAAGTCCCGATACACAATAGGGTGATCATTAACCTGCATAAGTCGTTTATCAACACCTTTAAATTGGGCAATAGCCTTTAAAAACTCTGAAGCACTTACCCCTACCTCTTGACATGCCAGCAAGGCAGCGTGCATATTGGATCGATTATGCTGCCCAAATACGCTGATTGGATATAAGGCACCTTGGTAATCAATGGTTCGACCTTTGTTGTCCAGAGGACCGTATCCAAAGCTGTTACTCTTAAGCGCTGCTTCATGTATCAACGTAGTTAGATCTACATCAGTCTTATCATAAAACACACGGCCGTCATCTGATAATTCACTGCATAATCTTCTAAACTGACTTAGATAGTTTTCATAGGTTGGAAAAACGTTCATATGATCCCAAGCTACTCCAGTAA
This sequence comes from uncultured Saprospiraceae bacterium, assembly GCA_964545645.1. Taxonomy (GTDB): domain Bacteria; phylum Bacteroidota; class Bacteroidia; order Chitinophagales; family Saprospiraceae; genus GYS-P2D. The sequence continues at coordinate 10,046 of CAZJHC010000068.1, read as the reverse complement.
TGATGATTATATCGCCCTTATAGTGTAGCATCTTTGGACGATCATCAAGCCTGCTACTGAGATACTCATCCCCTTCTACTACAGCAATCTTGGATGTTGTGGACAATCGTACCATCCTTTCAAATCCATCTATCAACCCTCCTACTAAATAATCAAAGTCTACATGCATCTCCTTGAGTACATACATGATCATCGCTGTAGTTGTCGTCTTTCCATGACTACCTGTCACGACAATGGTCGTTTTATTGACTATATGTTCGGCTATATATTCAGGAAATGACTGAACCTTCAATCCCAATTGTTGCGCCTTGATGAGTTCTGGGTTATCTTTTTGGGCATGCATTCCAAGTATGATTAGATCGATGTTGTCAGTTACTCGTTCGTCATTCCAACCAAATGATTGCGGCAAAAGGCCTGCTTGTTCAAGTCGAGATAATGCAGGCTCATAAATATCATCATCAGACCCACTGATATGGTGTCCTAATGATTGCAGCTCCATAGCAAGATTATGCATGATACTACCCCCTATAGCTATAAAATGTATTCGCATATATTACCTGACGATTATATATTATAAAAAATTGTAATATAATTATTCTTTTGAAAGAAAAATATAAATAACTTTGCAGTCGTTTATTGTCAATACAAGAAACATATCATGAAAAAAAATAACAAGCAGTTCAGCCAAATAGCTTTCATCCTTTTAGCAATGGTTGTCCTAAGTTCTTGCAATAGAGGCACTGGTTGTCCATCGAGCTTTGACATCCAACCGATTTTCAGCTTCTTTGGGTTCTAACATTTCCCCAAGAAACAATTGTACCCACCATCCTACCGATGATGGTTCCTTTACAATATATTCCGATCTCTATGGTGCACATTATCATAGCACACATGGTGCTATACAAGAGTCGATGCATGTATTTATCGACTATGGTCTCAAATCTATCAACAAAAATTCCATTGGCATTTTAGAGTTTGGATTTGGAACTGGTCTGAATGCCTTTCTGACAGCATTGCATGTATCATCGCCAGTCGATCAGGTAGACTACCATTCGTTAGAGCTGCATCCATTAGCGGAAAATCTGATCAATGAGCTTAATTATCCCAATAATCGTCTGCAACAAGATCTATTTGCCGATATACACCAAGCATCTTGGAATAAATGGATTGAATTAAGATCCAACTTTAGCTTAAAGAAAGAGCTGATAGATTTTGTAGAATTTCAATCCCAAAGGAGTTATGACATTATTTATTACGATGCGTTCGCTCCAAGTACTCAGAGTCACTTATGGACTGAAGAAATGATGCAATTATGCTACGAAGTGCTCCACACAGATGGGATCCTCGTAAGTTATTATGCTAAAGGTTCGTTTAAACGTGCTCTAAAATCTGTTGGCTTTGACATAGAGCCTCTTCCAGGACCACCCGGCAAAAGAGAAATGACGAGAGCTATCAAAAGATAATTATCTTGCAAGTTCATAATTTCAAATATAGTAAACATGAAAAAACTTGCCTTACACTGGCAGATCATCTTAGGAATGGTCTTAGGTGTCCTTGTAGGATACATTGCGGTACAAATTGGTGGAGGTAGAGGGTTTATCATCGATTGGATAAAACCTTTTGGAACCATCTTCATCAATGCGCTCAAGCTTATAGCCGTTCCATTAATCGTGGCATCACTCATTAAAGGAGTATCAGATCTGAAGGACATCTCTAAGTTGTCCAGCATGGGAGGGCGCACTATAGGGATTTATCTATTGACTACATTCTTTGCCGTGACGACAGGGTTGGTTGTGGTCAATATTATCAAACCAGGGAACCTCATCAAAGAAGAAACAAGAACCGCATTGACACAGAGCTATGGGACAGATGCCTCCGGCAAGATTGCCATGGCAACAGAACAACAAGGCACTGGCCCTTTGCAGGCTTTAATTGATCTTGTACCTAGCAATATATTTCATGCGCTTACTGACAATGGAAGCATGCTTCAAGTCATTTTCTTTGTCATATTCTTTGGCATCGGACTCATACTCATAGAACCACATAAAGCCAAACCTGTTAAAGACTTTTTTGACGCCTTAAATGACGTTATATTAAAATTGATTGACTTGATTATGTTGGCTGCTCCGTTTGGAGTGTTTGCGCTTATGGCTGCCTTGGTAGCTGAATCACCAAGTGCAGATATATTCAAGGCTTTAATAGGATACTCTTTGACAGTACTTCTGGGTTTATCTGTGTTGATATTTGGATTATACCCTTTTTTGGTAAAAACTTTTACTGGCAGGTCCATAGTCTCATTTTTCAAAGGAATAAGTCCAGCCCAATTGTTGGCATTCTCTACGAGCAGCAGCGCTGCAACGCTACCAGTAACGATGGAGCGTGTAGAAGAACATCTGGGAGTAGATAAAGAAGTAACCAGCTTTGTCTTACCTATCGGCGCTACTATCAATATGGATGGCACTAGCCTATATCAGGCTGTCGCTGCAGTGTTTATTGCTCAAGCCTATGGGTTAGACTTAAGTATCGGCACACAGCTCGGCATCGTAGCTACGGCCACATTGGCCTCGATAGGTACCGCAGCGGTCCCAAGTGCTGGGATGGTGATGCTGGTGATCATATTAGGTCAAGCGGGCATCCCAGAGGCCGGTTTAGCATTAATATTTGCAGTAGACAGACCTCTTGATATGTGTCGGACAGTAGCCAACATAACTGGCGATGCGACAGTTTCGATGTTAGTTGGTAAATCATTGAATAAACTCGGTGATCCTAAAACCAAAAATTGGGACGATCATTATAAATAATAACATAAACACTTAATCAGAATGGAAGGGAAATTATTAGGCATAGGGTCTAGAGTAAAACATCCTGCGTACGGTGATGGAGTCATCGTAGGGTTAACGACAGTAGCTTATAATGTATGTTTTATAAAATATGGCATCAAGAGCCTAGGAAAGGAGTATAGCAGTTGGGAGGTAATAGAAGAAATAGATGGCGAAACCGAATTGACATACAACAACCTGGAAAAATCGCTTATCAAGATTTTTACGGATTGGTCCGATATTAATAGAACTGTAGATCTCGGTGACAAATGGATCGGTGGTTCTCTCATCCTCAAGCCAGAAGATGATAGCCTCAAGAGTAAAGAGTTACCTATAGACACTTTTTTTCATAAAATAGTTATGGTAAGAGATCGACTTAGAGTCATGGAGCAGCGTATTAATAGTATTATAATGACAGATTAATAAAAAGTGAAACATAAATAATATATTACTAGAATATATGGTAGCCTCACAACTTTCAACGTATTGTTTAGCAGAAAAGAAGACTCCTTCATCGGAGAAAAAAGTTAACTCATGAGGTATGTTCCTTATATCTTTGGTTTGATTATAGGATTGGCGTCTTGTATCGAAATAGCACGCCCATATACAGAGCTTCCTCCAGGCATCTGGCGAGCAGAACTCGAAGTAGCTCCAGGGACTATTCTACCCTTCAACTTTGAAGTGACATATGACAAAAATGAGGTCATGTCTATCGACATAATTAATGGTCAAGAACGGATAGCAATACCAGAGATCGCCTTTGGAAAAAATGATAAACTCCTCGATACCTTAAGAATGAATTTTCCTGTGATGGATAGTTACATCAGAGGCATCTATAAAGAAAATGTAATCGAAGGATACTGGACTGTAAATTATAGAGATAATTATCGAGTTCCTTTTGTAGCTTACTATGGACAAAATCATCGGTTTACCCAAACGGCTGAAGAACCAATCATTGATGTTACTGGTTTATGGCAGGCCTCTTTTGAGATTGAAACACCTACAGAGTATCCTGCCATAGGAGAGTTTACTTTAACAGATAATCAATTAAGCGGCACTTTTTTGACGGAGACTGGTGATTATAGATATCTCGATGGTGAAGTCCAGGGAGATCAATTTATGTTATCATGTTTTGATGGCTCTCATGCTTTTTTATTTACGGCTGATATAAATGCCAACGAGACTATGCTCGGCAAGTTTTATTCGGGGGCGCATTATCAGACTAACTGGGCCGCTACTAAAGATGCCAATGCCAGTCTGACCGATCCGTATGACTTAAGCGCTGCTATAGAGCCTTCTGATCCGGTGTCATTTACCCTACCCTCTAGTGGTGGTAACATGATCAGTTTAGATGATGACAAATTTGCTGGAAAGCCTAAGCTACTTAAAATCATGGGTACCTGGTGTCCCAACTGTCTAGATGAGTCCAAATTCCTACTTGATTATTTGAAGAGAAACCCAGAAGTCGATATCCCTATCATAGCAATTGCCTTTGAGAGATATCGACAAAAAGATAAAGCGATTACTGCTTTGCAAACTTATAAAGAGCGTCTCAACATACCGTATGACATAGTTTACGGCGGTTATTACGATAAAAAAGAAGCAACAAAAAGTCTTGGATTCATTGACGAAATTATTTCTTATCCCACACTTATATTCTTAGATAAAGAAAACAGAATTACAAAGATTCATACTGGCTTCGCTGGTCCTGCCACATCCAAGTATGAGGATTTTGTCAAGAGTTTTGATGAAGAGATCAACAGGCTAACTCAGTAACATATGAAATCACCATTACAAAAAATAGTCCTAATAACTGGCGCAACCTCGGGTATTGGTAGAGCTACCTCTAGAATCTTTGCTAAGAAGGGATATGATCTGATCATTACTGGACGTAGAATAAAAAGATTGCTTGATCTCCAAGAGCGATATGAACGAAAATATGCTATCGATGTAAAGACTCTGACATTTGATGTGCGTGATAAGAAACAAGTAAAGAAGTCCCTCAATAGCCTTGACGATAAATGGAATCAGGTAGACATATTGATTAATAATGCAGGATTAGCTCTTGGGACCAACAAGTTTCATCAAGCCTCGATAGAAGACTGGGAGACCATGTTAGATACCAATGTCAAAGGCATACTGTATATGTCAAAGATAATCTCTCATGGAATGATCAAGAGAAGATCAGGGCATATCATAAACGTATGCAGCACAGCAGGCCATGAAGTATATCCAACAGGCAACGTTTATTGTGCTTCTAAACATGCCGTCAATGCGCTTACTAAAGCTATGAGGATGGATATGTTTGATATGGGAGTCAGGGTGAGTCAGATATCTCCAGGTGCTGTAGAGGAAACCGAGTTTTCGCTAGTACGTTATAAAGGAGATAGTGAGAAGGCTAAGATCTACAACGATTATAACCCATTAACTTCTAAAGACGTTGCAAAAGTCATCTACTTTATGGCATCACAACCTAAGCATGTCACCATACATGATATCATAATCGCAGGGACTCAGCAAGCTAGTGCTATGATTTTTGATAAATCTGGGAGAATCGAAAAATAGCCTATACTATGTTGGAAGTATTCTTAAGATGTCTCCATCTGCCTTCTTAATTAGAACTCGCCCCTCAAACTCCAGTAGATCTATATAGGCCAATGTCATATTAAAAGCAGGCAAATGCCAACGTCCCTTATAGAGCCCTTGAAAGATATCTAAGAGATTGTCCGTACCATTCTCAATGAGCTTAAAGCATTCTTCTTTTCGCCTATCGATTCTTTTTAATTGATTATCAATCTTATCGATAGGATCATCAAATATTTCATAGTGACCCGGATAAACCCTGTTAATCGGTAGGGACCTATAATAGGCATAAGAATCCAACATCGTCAAGATGCTTTTTTGTCTTTTATTGGTTTCTATTTCCGAAGCTTCCATCACTGGCGTCGGGGTTATCTTAAGTAACATATCTGCAGAAAACAATTCTTGAGTGGACTTATTATAAAAACATGACTGCGTATTGGTATGCCCTGGGGCATATAATACTTGCCAATCCGAGTTGCCCATCCGGATACTTTCATTCTGATGCTTAAAGACTCTAATCCGCTCTTCATCTATGTTTTGCCATTGATTCAATATACTCTGAGACATATCTTGAAACATAGCTAACATTCCCTGTCCAAGATCCTTTGGTAGGAAGCCACTCATCGTTGTTATCATCACGTTAGCCCGTCGGCTCCAATTGCTATGTAAATCTATGGCCCAGGGTTTAACTCTATCTGATACCCAAACAGTACAATCGGCTGCTCGGGAGACTCTATTGACCATTCCTATATGATCAACATGCGCATGAGTGATATATATACGATCTATGTCTCTATGCGTTAAGCCCGCACCTTTGAGTCCTTTCACTAAAGCTGCATAAGACTCGTCACTATCCTCACCACAGTCTATTAAGACATTATTTGCACCTTTTACTAAGTAGCTATTCACGGTACCCATGCCATATTTGGTGGGTAATTCAATTCTTAAGACATCGGTCAATTGAGAAGCTGATTTGATTATGAATGCAAATTACGCAGGGAAGTATATACAGATATCCTTAGTGCTATTTTAATACAAATAATTAATTGATGAATTACTATAAAAGTGATGACTAAACCTGTACCAGTAATTCCAATTCGTAGTTCTAAAAATTGAACAGTAAAATATATGAGAGAAAAAAGTGACGCATAGATAAAGGAGATTTTCATATTCTTTAAAAGTTGGGATGAGACCAATGTCACTCCTCTTCTAATAGAGCCAAAGTTCATTTTCTCTTTTTTGAGTATGTCCAATCGAGCATGAACGGACCATAGAAATAATAAGGTTAACCCAATAAAATAGATAACAACCAAGGTGATCAATAGCCAAACGATCATGTATTCAGCTACCCACTTCTCGACCATTACAAATAAATATTTGAAATATGGAATCCAGATAAATGCAGACCATAAAACCATTAGAATCATAAAAAACAAGCCAAGAATCAGAAAGTGAAAATAATTGCGACGACCTCCATCAATAAAATTAGATATAGAATAATCTCGTCGCCAAACACATTGCAACAGTCCACCATGGATGAAAACTGACACCAATAAATATATCCCAATTACCAACCATAGGGCACTAAAAATGGCACTATACTCAGTACCATGAGCTATGATTAGGTCTTGTAAGATCGTATAATCATAGCGATATAGTAACTCCTCATACGATAGTGTAGTCTTGATTATATCAACAAATCTGATCACCTTAGAGCCCACCGCTATGGCTAGAAGTAACTGAATAAGATAGATAACGCCTATGAGTTTACGCTCCTTTATAGTCTGAGCTATCGTTGATATGGTTTCGGTCACTGTGCTCACATCAAAAAGGATAATGATTGCATGGCATTCTGTGCCCAATATATAGTACGTGCCAAGTACTTAATCGTCGTCATGTTAGAATTAGAGGAAGTATAAGAATTGTTATTGACGTTGATATCAATAAACAACTTATTCATTGGATCGATTTGCACGGTCGATATCGGGCTAACACCAGGTAGAACAAACTTATTAGAACGCCCCTCACCTGACCATATCTTGGTGGTATTCGTACCGTCAGCATAGGTAAAGAGGATATCCACAGGTATAACGAAATCTTGCAATTGCTCTATAGTAATTACTGACTCATAACCGCCTTCTAACTCTTTGACCTGCACATCACTCACCGAAAAATCACATACAACGGTACTGTCCAGGCCCTGCCATAACAAAGCTTCTAATTGTTGCTTTTGCATTGAATTGACATCTTTAGAATAAGCCGTAACCTTAGAAACAAAATCTTCCTTACGGGGATGTGTAAATTTTTGATCCTCATAGTAGGACCTCATCATATTAAAAAACACCTCCTCCCCCATTACCTTCATCATGGAGCGCAGAACCAAAGAGGTTTTAGAATAAATTATGCCCTTATAATTACCCCTTATCTTCCAACTATTGTTGGTTATATGGCTGATTCTTTTATTTGATAGACTGACATATTCATTTCTCGACTTAGCGCTATTGGATAATTTATAGCCAAAGAAATCGAACAAAGAAGTTTCCTGACCATAATAAGCCTCCATGATATTATCTTCAAAAAAGGTTACAAATCCTTCATCCAACCAAGGAGCCTCCTTCTCATTGTTAGCCAACATACCCATAAAATACTGGTGACTAAACTCATGAACAATCAATGACTCTAATGTCTTCACCCCATTAGGAAACCCATAGAAAGAACCTCCAGTGATAAATGTCGGATACTCCATAAATCCAGATCGCATCCCGAGGGCTGGAGGATCCATCACCGTAATCTTAGGATATGGATATGGCCCCACATGATCATCAAGATATTCTAAACTGTTTTTAACTGCTCCAACAATTCTCTTTACTAACCGCTTATGATGCTTGGGATACAATAATTCTATATCTACCCCTCTCCAGTTATCTTCATATACTTCAAAATCAGGATAAGCTACCCAAGCAAAGTCTATGACGTCATTAGCCATAAAATGATGCCGGACCTTATCGCCTTCCAAGGCCACTCTGTCTATCCTACACCCACTTGCTCCGACGGTCATGTTTTTATCAGTGGTGATCGTCATATCATATGTGCCAAACTCCCCATAGAATTCCATTCGCTGTAAAAACTGATGGCAATTCCATCCCCAAACGCCACTACTATTAGGTTCATATACTCCGAGTTTAGGATACCAATGAACGAAAAAATGGAAATCATTTTCGGCAAACCCTACTCTGGCTATAGTCCGTGGAAGTTTAGAAACGAACCGGGTCTTAAGATGTAACGTATCTCCTGGCAGAACAGGCTCAGTAAGCTCTATTTTTATCACAGATTGATCATCCGTATTACCATCAAGATTCTGGATATAATAACGATCCATTTCATGGCTACTTTCTCCTGACCGTATGGACTCTAATCGTATGTACCCCCAGTCTTCTGCGGGTTTATTGCTAAGATCTTGCCCCATGACATTGTTGATACTTCCAGCGATATAACTGCTCTTGACATCTTTAAAGGCATTGAGATACATATACATTTCTACATGGCCTACGGGTTCAGGTCCATTATTAACCCACTCAATGTGTTGGGTGCCAACGGCCGTCTTTTTTTGGTGATCAAGTTCAACCTCCATGACATAATTGGCCAGACGCTGACTTAACGGGTTTAATCCATCAAAATTACAAGTAGATTGTCCTTGCAGATGATTGACGTATAAGAGACTAAGTATGGTTATCCAATAGTGTTTCACCGATAGATTTAAGTGACAGGCAAGATATTAAAGTAGCACTTGATATTCCTATAGATTGTCAGTATATCTTTCGTCGAGGGTAAACAGATCAGGATTATTAGGGGTAATGGTATTGTAGAAGGCAAGTATCTCCTTCATATCAGCAGCAATATCTCCTGTAGGATGTACAGCTACCGTATGTATTCCAGCTATTTTGTTTTTGTAATCCACATATCCTAACACCAAAGGGACTTGAGCTTGATTGGCTATATAATAAAAACCCATTTTCCACTTTTTGGTCAATCTCCGAGTACCCTCTGGAGCAATCACTAATGCAATTCGATCCATCTTGGTGAAAAAATTGGCCATTTGATCGACCTGACTCAACACCTCTTTCCTTTCTTTTTTGGGTTTACGATTGATACCCAGGCCGCCTAAGGGTTTAATGATTAAGCCAAAAGGAAACTTTACCCAGTCATCTTTAATGGCCACTTTCATAGGCACCCCTAACACCCAGAATCCGACAATAACAAAGAAAAAATCCCAATTGGAAGTATGTGGTGCAGCTAAACAAACAGCTCGTTGGGCCTCAGGTGGAAGATTGGGATCTACCTTCCATCCTATTAACCATAGAATCAATTTACCTAAGGCTTTTTTCATATCGTAGCAAAGATGTAAGAATATTTGAACGATTCCGATGAAACAAACAAAATTTAAAGACTACAACTGCTATACTGCTAAGCGCTTAAGAGCTTCTACAAATTTATCCAACTCTCGAGTCGTAGTATATACATTGGGAGTGATACGACACCCAACTACTGGTGGGTGGTCTATACCTACCGTCCATATACCATATTCATTCATAAGGCGCTTAGCCATTTCTTTAGCTTTAATTCCATCAATACCAACATTAGCAA
>CAZJHC010000067.1:0-13455 GCA_964545645.1 uncultured Saprospiraceae bacterium | reverse complement strand
GCTCAATTATGAAAAAACTAAGACCCCATTTATTCAGTGTCATTTTCTTTGGTTGTTCATTAATTCTCGGTGGGCAATCTGATGTTATCAAGAGGAGCATCAATGTCCCTTCTGTATCCGAAGACATGATCATTGATGGTATGGATAATGAAGAATCTTGGACGTTGTCATCAGAAGAAAAAGATTTTTGGTTGCAGGCTCCGATAGATGGGGAGCTAGCGCAAGAACAAGTGTCAGTTAAGATGCTCCGTAATAAAGATTTTATATATGTCTATGCAAGAATGGAAGACTCCAATGGCCAAATATTGTTTACCAGAGAACGAGATAATGTCTTTTTCAGTGATGCTTTCTATGTAGTATTTGATCCCGTCGGGACTCAGACCAATGGCTTCATGTTTGCCATCAATTCGGAAGGAGTGCAGTTTGAAGGGTTAATACTGGGTCAAGATGTAGATGATTCTTGGGATAATAAGTGGTACTCTGCTACCCAGCGATATGACGGCCATTGGACTGTAGAGATTGCGATACCTTTTAAAACCTTGAGGTACGAAGATCAAACGAACAACTGGAGGGTCAATTTTGGACGTGATGACCCAGGATCTAACGAGATTCATATGTGGAATCCTGTACCTCGACAGTTTGAACCTTATGACTTAGGATATTATGGCAATATAATTTGGCAAGATCCTCCGAAGAAAAAAGGAACTAACATCGCTCTCATACCATTCGCTGCGGTAAGAGTGAACTCTGTTAATAATAGTAATAGCCAAAGCAACTTAACTGTGGGAGGTGATGCAAAGATCGGTATAGGACCATCCCTCAATTTAGATCTTACAGTCAATCCCGATTTTTCGCAGGTGGAGGTCGATGATCAAGTGACTAATTTGACTAGGTTTAATATTTTCTTTCCTGAAAAGAGACAGTTTTTTATAGAAAACTCTGATGTGTTTAGTGCTTTTGGACAGGGAGTAGATCAACCGTTTTATAGCCGACGCATTGGTCTTGATGCTTCTGGTAATACCGTTCCTATTACCTATGGGGCTCGACTTACTGGAAATCTTAATAGCTCACTACGTATTGGCCTTCTTAATATGCATAGCCAGACTACAGAACAATCCTTGGGTCAGAATTATAGTGCCGTAGCGCTCCATCAGCGCATTGGCAAACGATCACTTATTAAAGGACTATTACTCAATCGACAAGCTTTTAATGGTAGCGAAAGCATTAGTGATGATTACAACCGAAATATGGCCTTGGAATTAGATCTAAGCACTGCTGATGGTAAGTGGCAAGGTCAGGGAGGATTTCTTCAATCGTTTACCGCTGAGGAGCGTACTGATGAATCAATGATTCATGGGGGTGTGTTTTATAACGGTCAGCGATTTAGGGCCTTTATACAAGCTCGTAAATTGGGCGAGAACTATCAGTCTGATATGGGTTTTGCTTCACGTTTGTCCAATTTTAACCCTAATACTGGAGAATTTGTCAACTTGGGTTATGGACAGATAAGTAGTATGGTCAACTATTATATCTACCCGGAGAATAGTGATAAAGTCAATTTTCATTGGTCAGGTATAGAGAATTTTGTGTGGACTACAGATGGCTTTGGACTCACGGAATGGTATACCCGTCTGAGACATTTTATATTTTACAAGAACACGTCTGAACTTAGGTTTAGATTGAACAATCGCTTTGTTGATTTGATATTTCCGTTTGCATTGACGGAGACCCCCTTGCCAGCAGCGTCTTATAACATGACAGAGTTTAATGTGGATATAAGAGGAGATCAGCGTAATCTATTTATTCCTAATCTATTTGTCGTCTATGGAGAATTTTTTAATGGGACTAAGTTGACCATACTGTCAGACCTAAATTATAGAATTCAACCATGGGCTAATTTCTCATTAGGGATAGAGTATAACGACATCAACCTTCCTCAACCATATGGCGATCTAAATATTACTGCTCTAAGTGGTCAGCTTCAATTTAATTTCACCAATTCATTGTTTTGGACCAATTATCTTCAATATAATACGCAAGCAGATAATTTTAATATCAATAGCCGTCTCCAGTGGCGATTTGCTCCGATGTCCGACCTGTTCTTTGTATACACAGACAATTATGCCATTGAGGACTTCTTTGGTCCTAAGACTCGCAGTGTAGTGCTCAAGTTGAACTATTGGTTGAGCCTCTAATGACCACAAGCACCGGTCTGTGCTATAAATGTTGATGAGTCCCTAACTTCAAATCCAGGATTGAGAGTAACACTATTAAGAGCATCATAGGTATTACTCAGGTCTGAATTGCTCGGGTTTAAGTCAGAATGATTAGATTATTTGTGTTCGTAGAATCTCCAACGGCTTTTAAAGTCCTCCGTCAGTTCTTGATTCGTTAGCAGTGCTCTGACCATCTCCACAGGCATGGCATTTTGAGCCATTACCGCATCATGATATTCCTTAAATGTCATCTTTCCAGTATCAACTAATTCTCTCTTGAGGGCCATAAACTGTAGGCCTCCTGTCATGTAAGCAAGTTGATATAAAGGGCCATAGCCGGCCGTAAAAGAGCGTCGTACTTCTCCCTCTGCATTGGCTCGTTCAAACCCTACTCGCTCTACCAAAAAATCAATACATTCTTGAGGAGTCCAATTGCCTAAGTGGTAGTTGAGAGAAAAGATAATGCGAGCACACCGATGCATCCGCCAAAAGAGCATCCCTATGCGATCTTCTGGCCCTCGGGGGAAGTCTTTCTCCCATAAGAGTAATTCCCAATAAAGTGCCCACCCCTCAGTCCAAAACGGCGTCCTAAAGTTACGGTAAGCCTTATTACGCCTATTGACAAACTGCTGTAGATGATGGCCTGCGATTAATTCGTGGTGTACCGTGGCCCTATTAAAGTGAGGGTTATTGCCTCTCATGCTCATCATTTTTTCTTCGTGAGTCATCTCATCTGTGGGGTAGGCTATTTGCAATACCTCTCCACCAAGAAAGAAAGGAGCAATACGCTGACGCTCCGGTGAGAGCATCGTTACACGCCAAGTTTCTTCGGCCAATGGAGGAATCGTTAGTAAGTCGTTGCTTTTTAGGAAGTCTATAGATTGATGATAGAGATCAAGCATAGCTTCAGGCTGTTCGCTCACTTCTACTCGAGTTTGTTTGACGGATTCTTGGGCTGCACGCCAATCGTCACCATATCCCATCGCAGTACTGGCTTTGAGCAGTTGCTCATCACACCAAGCGAACTCTTTTTGTGCTATGGTTATCAGTTCTTGAGGAGTGTATGGGATCATCTCATAGTCGAGCAGAGATTGTACTGATGACGCACCTATAGGGACTCCTAAGATACCGCTGCCATCATCTTCTATTTGTGTATTGGGATCAATCTTTTGTTCAAATACTTGAGCATATGCCGTTAATTCTTGATGGAGACTCTTATATGGTTGGGTCACCCACCAGGAGAACAACGGATCATAACCATTATAAAATTCATATATACTTTCTAATCCCTCAACCTGATCGAGGATTGTTTGTGTTGCTCTTCTGGCTAATGCTGGAGTCAAAAAGGGGTCAGTATCGCTCAATTCAACTCTACTCTTGGCGACAGCAGTATAGATATCACTTATCAATTGTGCTGTTTTTTGTGCGTCAAGCTTTAATCCTCTGCGACGTTTATTTTCTATCGGATAGATGGCCTCACCTACTTTGAGCCATTTGGATAGCTCTTGATATTCTCTGTTTTGATCCTTCAGTTGACCAATAAAAAAATGAAGATTTCGCTTAAAAAGTATATAATCTACTTTGCCACCTTGTGATAACTGATCAAAATCATATGTATCTAATTCTGAAATGTAATTTTTATAGTGAGTCTCAATTCTCTGTCTGCGCTCGGGAGAGTTGAACATATAGTAGAACCTATTGAGACTGCCATTATCAGCTTTAAACCGTGTGATGACTTCATACAATTCGCTGGTTTGCTCTAGGATGGGCTTTTGACACCATAACACCTGGGAGACAGATAGAATTAACAAGAATAAAAAATACTTCATAAGAGATTGTGTTACGTTCTTAATGGTAAGCAATTATGTAGAGATAATATAGGCATCAAAGATCATTTTTTATGGTAAATACCATCTTAAAACATAGGGTATTCCATCATATGCCATTTTTGACTTATGTATATGTTTGTTACGTCAAGAGCATTGACATCCCAAGCATATCTCGGAATTTTCGTCCGAAACGAATAAAAATTAATAATTGAGGTAGGGTTGTTTCAACTCATTCCGTCCAATAAGTGAATACTTTAAAAAACCTTATGAAAGAGTTCATAATTATTGTTGCGCTCCTATGTTTCTGTGAAGATTATATCGTCGCTCAGGATCTCATCTTGGGACAGGGCAATGACCAAGGAATCACGATAACATCGAGCCATCAAGTAAGTGGCAAGAATGCTGATAATACAGTTAGTAGCAAGGGCTTTAAGCCTAACCTTAACTCTTCATCACGATTTTTATCTCAAGCTACTTTTGGCGTCGATTATAGTCAAATCGAAGGACTGATTGATGAAGGATTTGAACAATGGATCGATGACCAGCTTGATATGCCCGTAGGAGAGCCTATTATGACTACTGTCGTTGAGCAAAAAAATGCCAAGAATATCGCCAATGAAGACCCCGACGGTGGCGCCTTTAATTTTCATTGGCATAATGGCTGGTGGAATTATCATTTTGCTAATGAGGATCACCTAAGACAGCGTCTTGCATTTGCCCTATCAGAGTTATTTGTTATCTCCAGGTTTTCGTCGTTTGGGGATAACGCATATGCATTAGCGTCATATTATGATATGTTGTTGAGTAATGCCTTTGGTAACTATAGAACCTTGTTAGACTCGGTGACTTATCACTCAGCCATGGGTGAGTATTTGACTTTTATGAACAATTCACGGACAGATACCATCTATGAGTTCGATTGGAGCGTTTGGCCTCCAGACACCTTAGACACTCAGTATACGTTTCCTGATGAAAATTATGCGAGAGAGGTAATGCAGTTATTTTCAATCGGATTGTTTGAACTGAATGAGGATGGCTCTCATAAAATGGATCCTCATGGAAATGATATTCCTACGTACGACAATATGGATATCGCCGAGTTAGCGAAGATATTTACAGGATTTTCCTACTATGACAGCAATCATTTTGGACATGGGCCAAACCATTGGGAGGAGACTTTTTTGCACCCGATGCAAATCTATGATGAGTATCATGAGTATGGTGTGAAATATATGCTTGACAGCTCTATAGTTAATAATACTGGACCTAACAGGGCACATCAAGATGTTGCTGATGCATTGGATTTCTTATTCAATCATGACAATGTTGGACCCTTTATAGGTAAATTTTTAATTCAACGATTTGTTACATCTAACCCAAGTCCTGATTATGTCTCCCGAGTTACCGATGCATTTAATGGTGATGGTCCATATGGCACTGAAAGAGGAGACATGAAAGCACTGATGAAAGCAATATTACTAGATGAAGAGGCTCGGAGTTGTAGTGTCGGAGATGATCCTAATGTTGGCAAACTCAGAGAACCATTTGTCAGATATATGCAATTAGGTAAGTCCTTCTATCCTACATCGGTGAGTGGAGAGTTTCGCAATACGATGTTTGATATATATGACTTTATAGAACAAATGCCTTTGAGTTCGCCAAGTGTATTCAACTTTTTTCAATCTGATTTTCAACCTATCGGTGCCATCAATGAAGCTGACAAAGTTGCTCCAGAATTTCAGATTGCCAATACCCAAAGTATAGCGGGGTATATCAATGGACTGAATGAGTGGATAATGGATAACGGTTATACTCGAGTTTGGAGGCTATATGAGGATGAGCCCAACGTAGAAGATCATTATATGAATTTTGATTACAGCACTGAACTTGCTTTGACAACAGACGAGTTGGTGCCTCAATTGATTGAGCGCCTCAACGTAACATTAGCTCATGGTAAGCTAGAACAAGGAACCATAGATATCATAGTAGATGCTGTTAGAAACTTTGAAGTAGACATATGGCCCGGCGGCCTGGAGCCTTTATATAAAGTAAAGCTGGCTATTAACCTAATTATGATCTCACCAGATTATTTGATCAATCGCTAAACATCAATCAATATGTGTAAAAGAAAAATGTCAAGAAGGAGTTTTTTAGGTCAGGCTGGTTGTGCTGCTATGGGATCTACAACTCTTTTTAACACAGCTATACAGTTAGGTATGCTCAATACGGCTGCTGCACGTCCACATGTATTAGCGTCACCTGACGATTACAAGGCTATAGTCTGTGTTTTGCTCGCAGGAGGAGCAGACTCCCACAACATGCTGATACCGTACGATCAAGACAAGTATGATATGTATGACGCCTTTAGAGGTGATCTTGCCTTAGCAAGGGGTGACTTGCTTAATACCAGCATTACAGATAGTGTCTCAGGACGGCAGTTTGCTTTACATCCTCAAATGACACATAGCAAGTACCTATACGATAGTGGAGACTTGGCTTTCATTAGTAACATTGGGACTCTTGTACATCCTATTTCTTCGGCCTCTAATCTTTATAATACTGGTACGCAGAGACCATTAGGATTGTATAGTCATTCTGATCAGATCATGCAATGGCAAACCTCAGTGCCTCAAGATCGCAGTGCGGTAGGAGTAGGAGGGCGAATGGCAGACATGCTCAAGGATATGAATACGATTGATGAGATATCAATGAATATCTCGTTGGATGGGCGAAATAGATTTCAAGCTGGCAATCAGGTTGTTGAATATGCCGTTGGTAATCAAATAGATGAACTGGGTATAAGGTCACTTCCTATTGGTAATAATTCAGGCGCTTTATCAGAATTGAGGAATGATGCTATACAGAGTATTGTAGAACATACTTATGCCAACATTTTTCAGAGTACTTATGGAGATTTGACGAATCAAACCTTTGATAGTCTTGAGGTATTTCAATCTGCTTTAGCTAAGAGACCTGGGTTCCAACATGGCTTTGATCCTTTCTATCTGTCACAAGACATGAGAATGATAGCGGACATAATCAGTGTGCAAAATAGTCTTGGTGCTAATCGTCAGATATTCTTTACCACCTTTGGCGGTTGGGACCATCATGATGAGTTGATCAATGCTCAGGCCCAAAAGTTACCACAATTAGATCGGGCATTACATGATTTGTATACAGCGTTGGGAGAGAGGCCAGAATGTGGGATGCAAGATAAAGTGACCATCTTAACGATATCTGATTTTGGAAGAACCCTAACTACTAATTCTGGAGGTTCTGACCATGCTTGGGGAGGTAATATGTTGATGTTAGGAGGTGCGGTTAACGGAGGTCGTATCTATGGGGACTATCCTGACTTAATAGGAAACCACGAAAGAAACATTGATGAGCGTGGACGATTTGTGCCTGGTATTGCCAGTGACCAGATGTACGCAGAGTTAGCCCTGTGGTTTGGGGTGTCTCCCAACGATCTTAGTTATATTCTTCCCAATATTGGAAATTTTGATAACGAACCTTTATTAGGTCTATTTAGCTAAAATCCCAAGATACCAATTGACATGACACGATTAGTTATTACGATAGTTTCAATTCTTTATCCGCTCTTATTGTCTTCCCAATGTGTAGGAACTTCTGGACAAGTTTCTTGGCACATTTGGGAAGATGATACTCCTTATTGGGGGATGCATTCGTTGTTTTCAGATGATACGTTTGGTGGTGCACCTGATAAGATAAGAGCTCTAAGTGCTACTTCAACCATTCAGGATTATGACAATGATTATGGGTCTATTATGAAAGGGTTTATAGTCCCAAATCAAACCGGCTCATACCAATTTAATATCACTGGTGACGATCTCATAGTTTTCTTTTTAAGTGATGATGCCAGTTTTCCAGATTATAGTGATACAACCGCAGTATCAAACCGATGGACTGAACCATTCGCACATAATGATACTACTACACAGACTTCTGCATCGAAACATTTGGTATCTGGCCAAGAATACTACTTTGAACTCTATCATCGAGAAGGAAGCGGAGGAGATCATGTCAATCTCTTTTGGGATTTGCCAGGAGGAATGGCTGCTAACTGGCAGCTTATAACATCTCCATTTTTAGCCGATATATGCGATCCATTATGCGCTACTAAAGGGACACCTTGCAATGATAGTAACCCCAGCACAGCTGATGACATCGAGGATGGATATTGTAATTGTGTTGGCACGCCAAACCCAGGATCATTGGCTGTGGGGAGCAGAGGCATGATCAATACTTATGTCTACGACAATATCCCTAGTGCCCCGTTAAGTAATCTATACAATCATGCTGATTATCCTGGGGCGCCGAGCAGGATGTTCTATTATAATCAAGGGCTTTATGCGGATTGGGATGACGATATGAAGGAGACGGGGGTTCTAATGAAGGGATTCTTAACAGTGCCCGCAGATGGTGACTATGATTTTAATATCACCGGAGTGGGAGAAACGACTTTTAGGCTTAATACTACTGCCAATGCAGTAGGTATCACCGATAGTATATTTTCTAATCGTTGGTGGATGGATGTCTATGATCATGATAATGATGTACAGGGTGGAGATCAATCCCTTTCGAATGTCAGTCTCTTGAAGAATCAATATTATTATTTTGAACTCATTCATAAGAATCCTGATTATGGCAACAGATTCATGATATTTTGGAATGGGCCTCAACACTCCGATGATGGATGGTATAGGATAGCTCCAGAGTTGGTGTATAACTATGAGGATCCTTTGTTATGTGCTCCAGAAGGATCTTCCTGTGATGATGGGAACCCTCTTACGGCAAATGATGAAATAGATAGTAACTGCGATTGCGTTGGGACCCCATGTGATCCAATGGAAGATTGTGATGACCCCGAAGCTAATTATGTCAAGTATGATTATTGCGAAACAACGGATCAACTGCTCCCAACATCACATGACTCCTGGCTGAGCTGCTCTGCACAACCCCATCCATATATAGATGCGTATCAAGGATCTAATTATCATTGGATACATTATGACCTAGGTGATCAATACCTCTTAGGACAGACTCATATATGGAATTATAATGTACCAGACTCTACACAATATGGATTCATCAATGTTGCAGTACACTATTCTCTAGATGGCACCGATTGGGATCTAATGGGAGAGTATAGTTGGACTCCTGCTACTGGTAATGGAAATTATTCTGGATTTGCAGGACCTGATTTTGGCAATTTATCAGCGAGGTATGTAGTGTTCACCTCCTTGGATACTGACTTGTCGTGTCGAGGTATCAGCAAGATTACTTTTGAGGCTAACTACTGCCAAGAAAAGGGAACCTCTTGTGATGACGGAGATATGATTACTTATAACGATCACTATGATGATCTATGTCAATGTATTGGATATACGTTAGAGGAGTTAGATTGTGTCTTAGATACCCTTTATATCAATCAAGATGATCTAAGCCCTAACGAATATCATGCGATCATGGCACTTATGTCCGAAGGCAAAGTAATGCATGAATCCTCCGTCAATTATAAGGCAGGGTTAGAGATAGTCTTAAATGCAGGATTTGAAGTGGATTTGGGGAGCTCCTTTGAAGCCAGTATTTCTGATTGTCCTGCACCATCTCTAGCAATGATAGACAGTAAGTCTGACGAAACCTATCTTAAGCGCAAGGAACGTCCTAAAGAGTCCTTGCAGGTGTTTAATCTCGAAGGGTCTGATATACAAACCATTAGATTTTACTTGCCGCAACCCACACAGGTTGCCATCAGTCTCTATGATGAGTCAGGATCATTAATAGTCCCGATCGTTAATCATCATTATGAAAATTATGGAGATCAATACAAGAGAATCCAAACCAGAAAACTTGATCCAGGGATTTATACAGTTAGAATGGACACTCCCAATGGGAGTATCTTAGAAAAAATGATCGTGTTAGGAATACAATAAAATAAACGAAACAATTAGACAGAGCTAATGAAACTACTATCTAATAGAGAACAAGAAGTACTACAATTAATCGCATTTGAATTGACGACCAAGGAGATCGCTGGTGAGCTATATATCAGTAATCATACAGCCTTAACCCATCGCAAAAATCTCATTAAAAAACTTAAGGTTAAAAATACGGCAGGTGTCGTCAGAAGGGCCTTTGAGTTAGGATATCTTAAGGTGGTATAGGACTAACTTGTCTTCTTATGATACAAGTAAAGAGTGAGCGACAAAATAAAGATACCACCAAGGAGATAAAACAATTGTTTATAATTATGGCTATGTCCATGTCCCACTTCAAAAGTGATAGTGGCCCAGTTGGATTCATGAGTAAGGTCATCTTGGTTAGAGAGTTGCATATGTATCGTCCGCAGATAATGTATCCCTTCCTCCATGATGGTTACAGTCACAATGCCATTGCCATCAGTTGTTAACTGTGTAGCATCGTGGGTATGATCGTCTCCTTCATCATGATGATGCTCATGATCATGGGCAGCACCAAAGTATACCAGTTGATTGGGCAATGGAACCCCATCTCTTAACAGTTTAAATGCTAACTCTCCACCAGCCTCAGCACCATAAGGATTGGATAGTGGGATAAATTCGATAGGGTAGCCCAGTGCTCTATTCCAATCATTAGTCCGAGTATCACCGACTTGAAAAATTGTTTTTACATGCTTAGAGTATCTTTCATTGGCAGGATCCCCAAGGGCATCGTTATCTCGCCTCCAGTCCAACATATCTACTACTCCATCATGCTTGAGATAATCATTGAAAGCCTCAGCACTCATCTTGAAGTCTCTTGAGTAGGTTGATACTCCACCGACATAAGTTCCAGTCGATCCAGTCACGAGGTGCAGCAAAGTCGCATTGTTTTCTTCTGTCCATTGAGTAGTATCAATCTGGTGACGTTGACCATTATTAATGATAGATACATCAATCATACGATTACGATCTATACTATTATCACTGCGATTCCAAGTACCGTTATATAAAGCAATGATGGCTTCTGATTGCACATCCAAATAGTAGCTCTCAGGCTTGAGAAACATATCGTGACTACATAGCACCATTAAGGCACAAAACAGTATTGGTATTCTTTTCAAAACAAGATTAATTTAGAATGTTATCAACGCTTAAATATCAAAATAGTTAAATCATTAAAACCAAATTCAGCTTGCCGCTTGATTAAATGTATCAATCCACTAAAGTTTGTGCACTAATTCTGATAGGCGTGATTCATAGTCTACCAATGAGACTGCCTGATTTTCAAGTATATTTCGATAGATTTTTAAATCAGAAATGCCTCCATCATTCTTCCCTCAATGTAACAAATAACCGCAGTAGCTCGATATATAACGATACCAGCGTGAGCAATAATCCAAATGAAATTGGTCCTACTTTGTACTTAGCTTTTCCGAAAACTTCCCAATAGACCATAGGTAAAAGAAATACTGCGACGAAAGGAAAAATACCATTGGATCAAGTAAGTTTTTCCACTAAACACACCAGTTATTTCTTTAATGGAGTTGTAAAAGTGTTTTAGAGTAGTTCTTAATAAAGTTAGGATGCTCTTTTTCTTATTGAATGCATGCCAATAGTCTCGTCCATTTGCATATGCTGATTCGAGTAGCCATCTTTTGGTGAGCTTGTGAATATTTACAAGGTGATCAATTTTTAAATCCGGATTGAAACCTAACTTATAGCCTTTGTTGTGCATTAATATTTGTAATCGAATTTCTTCGCCATAACTTACCTTTTTACCATTCATCCCTATGGTTGGATCAAATCCGTTGAATTTTTCCAAAGTTGTTTTATTAAAGGCCAATACTCCTCCACTCAAATAAACCTCTCTTCCTATTTGCGTGATGGATTTGGGTTTGTTTAGTTTGTTGGTTCCAAAATTTGGTGGTAGCCACCTTGATTTGCCATATTTATACCAAGGTAAATAGACACCCCCGAAGCAATGAAAATCGTATTGATCGATCACCAAGAAAGTTTGTTCAACTAAGTTAGGGTGGGCCTTTCCATCATCATCAATGTAAATGACCCAATCGGCTTTAGCTTCTTTATAACCTCTGTTGCGAGCGTGACTCAGGCCTTGATTAGGTTCAAAGACCGCTTTTAAATTCGTGAAATATTTGGCAAAGGACTGAATTACTGCCGGGGTATTATCTGTTGAATTATTGTTGACAACGATTATTTCACATTGCTCATCTGATATAGTTTGATGTCTAAATGATTCTAAACATGACTCCAGCAACTCTGCACGATTGTAAGTGCATATGATAACGGACAACTTAATTATTGGGAGATGCTCGTATAGATTTTGTTTTTGAGACCGGTAATTTTTTTGATGCATTTTTGATTGATTGATGGCTTGTATATATCTAGTTGATGTTGTTTTTTGTTTAACGATGACACTTTCAATTCTTCGATTCTCGCTTTCACGAAATGAAAGAAATTGTATCGATTTAAAATCAATTGTCTCGCCTCTTTAATCGCTTCAAATCTTTTTTCCCATTCTTTATTTTCAATGGCTGTTTGTATGATGTGTAAAGCGTCATTGGGCTTGGTGATATCAATAAGGATAAATGAGTCTTTGGGAAAATAATCTTCTATATTTTGACAGCCATAGTAAAAAGGTAGAGTGTAAGAAAGAAAACAATCTGCTAATTTCTCAGTCCAGTAATGTGTAGTAGTGCTATTCTCTATAGCTAGAGCGTAAGAATATGGGGCTAATGCATCCCATTTATCTTCAATGAACTGTATGCCTTTACCAAAGAAATCGACAGACAATTGATTTTGCGATTTTAAAAACTGATAGAATTGCATCCGCTTTTTATGGCCAGGAAAATTAAGTTTATTGCTGGTGATCCAAGAAATGGTTTTCGTCTTTGTCGGCACGATGGCGTCGACAAGTTGTTGGTAGCTTTTGTTGACATGCCAAGGTAATGCAGGGTAGAAAGCATGATAACGTAAGTGGGCATTGGGTGGCGAATGGGTAAATACTTGTGCATAGGCCTCGTGCTTCTCCACCATCCATCCAAACACACCTGGGATATACGGCTCTTGCATGATCGCCCAAATATTATCTGCTGGACAATTGACTTGGATAGGTTGTTTCAAATAATTGAGAATGATGAGCACATCGCAGTCGTCTACTTCATCAAGA
The DNA here is from genome assembly GCA_964545645.1 of uncultured Saprospiraceae bacterium. Lineage (GTDB taxonomy): Bacteria > Bacteroidota > Bacteroidia > Chitinophagales > Saprospiraceae > GYS-P2D. The sequence continues at coordinate 236 of CAZJHC010000067.1, read as the reverse complement.
GTGAAACAAATATTACTGTCTTTGAGATCAGTAGGCATTTGCTGAAAGAGATCCGGACTATCCCAGTTCTTTACGACACGTACCAGCATAGATCGATTTAAATTAGATCCTTCTTTGGGAGAGCGAAGAAGGTGCTATTCTTAAGTTTAAGGCCGCCGTTGTAATATCCCTGACCATCTTAAATAAATCTTCATCTTGAGAATCTGGCAGCAGATTTGTTGGTGTCAGTTCTGGTT
>CAZJHC010000066.1:1393-13487 GCA_964545645.1 uncultured Saprospiraceae bacterium | reverse complement strand
GGAGAAGCAGACTTATTCAATTTCAATGTTGGTGGTTTATCAGGTCAATTTGTATTTGATCCCGATGGTATTATCCATACGATTCAAGAGAGTAATATTGAGATTACATCAACAGAACTTATTAATGATGATGTGATCAATTTTAAGATAGTAGATACTGATGGCACACAATATTTCTTTGGGCCATCAACTGTGACTAATGCCGACGAGTATCGAGATGAGATTACTTACTATAATGAATCGTTGGATTTGATTGATAGCTATTTTACTACCTGGCATCTACGTAGGATCATTACTCACGATGGATTACATTATATAGATTTTAGTTACTCGGTTGACGAATATGCTTATTATTCACTACAGGATTGTTCCTATTATGGTACTCAGACCAGTTGTGAGATGCAGGCTTATAGAGTGGTGATGGATGGCTATTTGCCTAGCACTATCACAAGTTCATCTAATACGAGTACGATATACTTTGATTACTATAGCAATAGGCAAGACTTAATCGGGAATGCTAAGCGCTTATACCGTATTCGAGAGAAAGAGGGTGGTTATACGGTCAATTATAATCTATATCAGAGTTATTTTGAAGATACGCATAGTAATGCGATCCCTTCACATTTGAGCATCCAGTCGAGTCATGAAGATGAAGTCAAGAAGCGCTTAAAATTAGACTCATTGACGATCACTGGAGGGGGCTCTTCTATGCCCGCATATACGTTCTTATACTATGATCAGAGTGTAGCGCAAATCAATGGAAGTTACTTTCCATCACAGGTGACCCAGGCTATAGATCACTGGGGTTATTATAATAAAGAGACAGATAATAATGACGAGGATCATATTATCCCTGAAACTACGATTACCTGGAATCCTGGCAATGGTACAGCTACCGGAGGTTTAGCAAGTATAGATCGTGATGTAGATATCAATGGATCTATAGCAGGCTCCTTATCAAGGATCACCTATCCATTGGGCGGCTATACCCAGTTTAGTTATGAGAGCAATGAGTATTTTCTACCTGATACCATCCAAAATAATACTTACATAGGAGGGCTATTAAGTGGCTGTAATGCGACATCAGAGAGTTCAAATAGTCATCTTCATACGATTACTTATGATGAAAAATTATTTGGAGAGGTTGTAATTAATCTGAACAATCCGCAGCAGTGCTCAGGCTCTTATGGTTACGTAGATATTTATGATGGTTCAACCTTAATTACCTCAGTATCGGTGGACTTATCCAATACTACCAATACATTAAATATTCAGAGTTCCGCATTAGTCAATGGTACTGAATATACGTTTGAGATATTTTCTTACCGATGTGCCATAACTGTAAACCTTGATGTTAATAGCGTAGGCACTGATGAGCTTTGTGGAGGCCTCAGGCTTAAGTCTATATCGACCTATGACAACAATACTTCTACTCAGATCCGTAGAGAGTTCAACTATACGATGGATGATATTAATGGTGCCAGTAGTGGCGTATTGTATCGCACACCCAAGTATGGCATGCGAGTGGCTACACCTGACTTGTATTTGGACAGCGTTTTCAATACCAATTCGATCTTACCGATCCAGAGCGCTGATGGATATCATGTAGGCTACACAACGGCTGAGGTAGACTACATAGGCAATGGTACTAAGCGCATCTATTATTACAATGACCTACCTGCTAATGAAGAGGATATATCCTATCCACCTACTCCTGAACCTGAGAGAGAGTTTGTAGGCCAGTATAGGTCTGAACAGATCCTTAGAGAAGATGGTGAGGAGCTGAGTTCTCGTAGCGTAGTGATGGAGGGGGGCTATAATAGTACAACTGGATCCAAGATGGTACATGTGCGCAAATTAGAAGAGACAGCAGCAGTGGAGTACTATGTGCATTCAGGCAGATACCTTGCTGATAGTGTAGTAACGATATCCGAAGGGATAAAGACGATCACTGATTATGCATATGATAATTATGCGGTGTACCAGCCGAGAGCCATATTAGTTCATGATGCTTTTGGTAATGAGCTATCGAGCACCTATGTAGAGTATACAGACATCTATTCAGATACCAATGGCGAGGACACGTATTTAGATGACAATAATATCATTACACCATATTTCATAGAGACTATAGTAAATTATGTATTCAATAATCGTACACAGACGACGACCTCCTATGATATGTTTAGCGGTGTAGCTCGACCTTCGGAACAAACTGTAGTCAAGCGGCTCTATGATGGTGTTTCTACCTCATTTATCAGTGAAACCACAGACTACAAATCATATGATTCAAAGGGCAACCTTGATAAGATACGCTTACCTGGTGAGCTCCTGGATCGAGAATATTTCTACTATACGAGTGACAATAATCTATTGGAAAAATCGTGCTTTGGAAACCTCTGTACGGAGTTTACCTATTCGAATGGTAACAGCACGAGACTATTGACGCAAAAGGAAAATGTTGATGGGACTACGATGAGCTATACCTATGATGGATTAAAGCGCCTCAAACAAACAAAAGATAATCAAACCTTAGCTCAGACAGACATTACCTATCATCTAAGTAAGACGGACAAGAGTTATACGAAGAGTGTAGAGACATATCAGGCAGATCCTTTAGGATTGAGCATGCTGACTAATCGAGAGACTCGTAGCTATGTTGATGGTTTGGGTAGACCTATACAGACTGTAGGAGTCAATCAGGCCTATAGTAGTGGTGATCAGGTGACCTCTCAGACTTATGACAATCAAGGCAGAGTCCAGTATCAATATGAGACTCGCAGAGAATCTGGCAATAATGGCGACTATGTAGCACCACAGTTATCCTGGGACAAGTCAGAGACGGTCTATGAGTCCTCACCCCTTAATAGGGTTTCTTCTGTCACACCGCCATCATGGCACCCAACCTCATCAACCTACGGAGTGAATACTGCTACTGACCTGGTCATAGATCATGACAATGGCGGCAACCATGCGGCAGGGACATTACACAAGCGGACAACTATTGATGGCAATGGTAATCTGTCGATCACCTTTACGGATGTGAGAGGCTTGCAGATCCTATCACGGAGAGCGGATGCCACCGATACACAGCGCAATGACACCTACTATTTATACGATGATAAGAACCAGCTGGTGCAGGTCATCCCACCAGGATCTACTAAAGATGATGCTGCGCTCAATTTCTTTTATCGATACGATCCTGAGGGCAAGACTATAGCCAAGAAAGTACCCTCCAAGGGTTGGATTGACTATGTGTACAATGATAGGGATCTGCTGATAGCCCAGCGAGATAGCTTCTTAAGAGCTAAACCCGTATCTCCTGCAGGGGGATGGTATGTCTATAAATATGATATTTATAATAGGGAGACAGATAGTGGCTTCAGTGAGTCAGCCACAGCCCCAACAGGAGATATCGCAGGAAGCATTCCTTCATTACAGAATAGCATAGCTTATAGCAATGTATCAGACCCTTCTATGGGTAAAGTGACATGGACTTATTCTAAAATATTAGGTACAACGGATTTTTTAAAGTCATTTAGTACTTATGATCATGCTGGGCGAATAGCGAATATCAGGTCCGATAATCACCTCGCTATAAATTATCCTATACCAGATTCAACAACCTATTACTACGATGGAGCGGACAACGTCGTGAAGACCAGGTATAGGATCAATGACGTTAATCAAAGCCCTACCATCATAGAAGAATCTCATGAGTTAGATGGCAATGGCCGTATGACTAAGCAGTTCCTCAATCTCAATGGAGTCAGCCAACAACTATGTCAGTCTGCCTATGATGGTGAGGATCAGTTGATCAATAAGGTAGTAGGTGGTGGGTTGACGGACTATCTCCTATTGACCCAATATGACTATCTCGATAATGGTCTGCTAAAGTCAGTCGATGGAGAAACCTCCAATAGCACTTACTTCTATGGCTATCAGATGAACTATGACACCTTACCATCGATAACTAATAGTAGCTCTGGCACGCCACAGACTTATATGAATGGCAATATAGCTTCTATCCAATGGGCCACCATAGGAGAGCCTACCGCCTTGAGTTTATACGAGTACGACTATCTGGACAGACTCACCCATAGCTATACTAATGACAACCATTACAACACAGAGTATGGCTATGATGCTCGTGGCAACTTTGACTACATCAAGCGTCATAGTGAGGTTGATGGTATTCCTACCATGATAGATGATCTTGACCCGGACTATGTCTCTGGCAATGCCAATCAGATGCTGCGGATGAATGAAGCTGCCTCAGCAGATAAGGGTTATAAATCCAATAATGCTGGAGACTATAGCTATGATGGCAATGGCAATATGATCACCGACCCAGAGAAAGGAATCTCTATGACCTATAATCATCTGGATCTGGTGGATACCGTGACTTGGGATGATGGCAGACAACTGATTTTTACATACGATGCCAACGGTAGTCTCCTTACTCAGCAAAATATAGATGATACAGAGGTTAAGAAGCAAGACTATCTGGGAGTCATCGAATACTTAGAGGGCTATCCTTATGTAGTCCACCATGCTGAAGGTAGAGTAGTTAATCAAGGTGTTTCAGCCTATTTGAAGTATTTATACTTGGATCATAATCAGGAGATTGATGGACTGTTTGAAGCACAACGAGTTGAATCCATAGGCAATATCATGGATAGCACCACGCTATATGAGGCATCACAAGAAATCATATTAGATGATGGTTTTGAGGTGTCAGCTAATGCGGGATTCATAGCACAGATAGTCACAGCACCTGTATACCAGGAGGATTGGCAGTACGAGTGGACGATCACTGATCACTTAGGCAACCTCAGAATGGTATACAGCGACCTCAACGGTAATGGCACCATAGACGGCAAAGCAGAGATGCTCCAAGAAGTGGAGTACTATCCCTACGGCATGAGGCGCAACAACTATGAGCGTACTGCTTTAAAGAATAACTATCAGTACAATGGTATCGAGCATGTAGGGGACTTTGGTCTTGATCTCAATATGGCTACCTATCGGAGCTTAGATGCGGCATTAGGTCAGTGGGGTCAGGTAGATCCTAAAGCAGAGGCGACTTACTCCCTTACTCCCTATGGTTCGATGAACAACAACCCGATAAGTAACATCGACCCAGATGGGGATCTGCCAATTCTTGTGCCTATAATTGCTGGTGCTATTGGAGGAGGACTAAATGTTTGGAAAAACTGGGATCATATACAGCAAGGAGGTCTATGGGCTGGAGTTAAGGCCTTTGGTATTGGTGCAGGTGCTGGAGTTGCTGTGTTTATGCTGCTCCCGCTGCAGCAGTAGGAGGATCTTTTGGAGCTACAGTAGGAAGTTTCGCTGCTGCTGGTGCCGTTGGAGGTGGAGTAGCAGGAAGCATCGAAGGCTTTGGTAATTCATTAGCTTTTGGAGATGGGAATTTCATAGATCATCTTGGACAAGGGCTTACCCATGGTTTCATGGGAGCAGCTGGTGGTGCAGTATTAGGAGGAATTACAGGGGCAGCAGCTCATTGGCTTAGTAAAGCACCTGGTGCAGTGAAGCCTACTAAGATAGGCTCTGAGTCTGAAGAGGTGTTTGATGAGTTTATAGATCCGTATTCTAATAAAGTTAGTGGCGGAAGTATCCCAAAAATTGCTGATAACGCAGCAGCAAGAGGTTTTGCTTTAAAGAATGATTTAGGATTTGTAGCAGAGTTCGATCAACCTTTTGTAGTTTCTGCAAGTAGAAAATCAAGCCTATTTAATACTTGGCACAAAGGGACATTTCCTTCAATTACTAAATCTATCAATTATCATCTTGCAAAACATGGAAAAGGAAGAACTGCATCTCAGTATACTCGGGATGCCATGAATTTCTATCGTCAGAATAAGCATTTAGGAAACAATCTTATGTTAAAAGATGGAACACAAGGATTGCGGATTCAGACGAAACAGATTATTAATGGTAAGACTAATCGAATTGGAGGTTTTTGGACTAAATCAGGGCGATTAGTAACATTTTGGGATTAGACATTATTGAAAATGAAAGTTGAAGAGCTGTTTAAAAAACATCAAGAGATCAAGTTACCTGATTTTCCTGAAAATGATCTTTTAGCAGAATGGGTAGAAAATCTTATCGAATTAGACATGTATTACGCTGGACTTGTTTCATCTCAAGGTGGTAACAGGTCATCTAAAATTGATTCTAAAGAACTCAATGAACTGAGACAAAGGTTAACTCAGTTCAAACATATTAAAAGAGACGCTGAAATATTGGTACAGTGCGAGGAATATTTAAAGTCTTTGGAACATCTTATAAGTTGTTATACTGAGAAAACATAGTCACTGCAAGACCCCTTGGAGTTTAGTTTGTCTGATGAAAGCGTCGAGCATAGCGAAGACGTGTTCTTTGTTTTTGTGATCCATTTTAGAGACTTCTTGGATACGCTGTATCATTTTCTTATCGAGTTCGAGATCAGTATGACCTACGAGCCAGTCGAGAGAAACTTCGAGTAGTTCAGCCATTTTAGCTGCGGTTTCTATGGACGGCTTCATAGCGTCCCTTTCATATCTACCTATGGCTGGGCCTTTGGTTCCGAGGGATTGAGCGAGTTGATCTTGAGAGAGTCCCCGTTCGGCGTAGGCTGCGCCTGCGTCGCAGTGCTATCAAGATTTGTATCTTGAATTGTATAAATAACCACCGTTTTCTATACTTTTCAATAACCCCACTTCTACCCCACCAAAACCAGTATAAATACTCAGTTTAATAATAAGAAACAGATGACTATCCAGGAATTGTGTGACGCTTTCAATATCAGTAGAGGGACATTATATAAATATGTGCGAGAGTAGTTAGTATCACTTTAATTCTATTAGTGATTCTCCATAACCTTATTATGAACGAAACCTTTTGTTGAATACTCGTAGAAACTCGTTATTCGTAGATCACAAATATTTAGTGTGTCATTACAGCAGTTTCTCACAGAGTGATCTACGAATAACGAGCGAGCTTTTTAAATAGACCTTTGATTTCTACTTAGTCCAACGAGGTTATTCCCTTATTTGGGTTATATATATCTACGGTGTTTTTCCATGATCCATCTGCTTGTTTCTCCCATATTCCAACATCTACGAAAAAGTACGATTGAATTTTACCAGTATTGTCAGGGAGCTTAAATTCTTTATGAGATATAACATAGCCCATGTCACCAGATTCAGAAACTCGTACTGATTTAGGGACCCAGTTAACAGCGAATCCTGGGATTTGAGCTGCTCCAGCTAACATCTGACTCAGTTCTTGATGTCCTTTGAATGTTCCTTGATCTGGTGTATATAGAACGGCATCTTGAGCCCAATAACTGAGTGTGCGCATTGCATCAGTAGTTTGTGCGGACTGTGCCCACTCCTTAGAAATCTCCATTAGACGGTTTTCTTCTCTCTGTTTTTTTGCTTGTTGACCGAAGCTTAGGTTAACCATGACCAGAATAAAAATGATAGTATTGAAAATCTTCATATTATAGTTTTAATCAATTAATAATTCAAAGGTATCTCTGCCTAATAAGATCGTTCTGGACAGACTTTGTAAAAGTCTGGATTAATTGATGACGTCTTGCAAAAGTTAGCACTGAGATTACATAACAGTTTCATCTCACTTAACGTGGTAGACACAAGAGCATTTATTTCTGTTTAGCACGATAAAATTTTGGAGAAGAGCCAAAATGCTTTTGAAAAGCACGAGAGAAATAATTCGGATCCGAAAATCCTACACTGTAAGCTATTTCCTTAATAGACATATCAGTATTGAGTAGAAAATCTTTTCCTCGCTCCAAGCGGTAGATGGTAATGAATTGTGAGGGAGTTTGATTCTGAATGGCTTTCAATTTTCGATAAACTTGCATTTGACTCATGTTCAAATGCATATACAGTTGATTCACACTAAATGATGAGTCGGCCAAGTAATTTTCTATAATCTCCTTTATTTTAATAATGAATGGATTAGTATTGGATACATCGCTAACTGAGTTTTTCTTTCCTTTAAAAGATCTGGCTTTATGTATGATTTGATTTATCTCGTATGATTCTCCTAATTTTTTGGCCTTAACGAGCTCATTTTCATTGAGGTGGTTTAAGGCTTTATCTAAATATATTTTGCCATGATTACTCACTCCAAACTCAATTGCGACACCCTTTTGAAGTGCGAGTTTTTCGGCAAATGTAGCGATGGATACAGCTTCTATATAGTTACCTTTTATAGCCTCTACTGCAGCTAAGCCGTTTAAACTTAGGCCTATACCTCGTATACTCCCAACTTCTTGATAAGCTTTTATTGATTCCAGTATTTCGTTATGGGCTATTTCGATCTGATTCAATTCAAGATGCACCCAACATTGCTCGTATAATATGCGAGCTTGCTCGGGTCGATCGCCAACTTTATTGAAAGCCTCCAAAGTATTTGAATAAAGCTCTAATGATGTTTCAAAATTAGACGATAAGAAGTTGATCATTGATAAACCACTTTGCGCACATCCTATACCTTCGTAGTCGCCTAATACATTAAAAATTTTGAGAGACTCTGTATAACTATTTTCTGCACATGTGATACGTTCATTGATGAGGTTTAATAGACCATTCTGCCATAAGAATAATGCCAACCAATAAGGAGCATCTAACTTCCTAACTATCACAACTGCTTGATCACTATAGGTTTTGGCTTTCACTGGATCTGATTCGAGATGCCCAAATGCTAAAGCAAAAGCGGCTTTCGCAGATCCTAATTTGTAATCAATTAGATCTGCAATTCTCTCTACGTCTTGAGCGGCTTTTAAGGCGACATTAGGTTCTCCTAATGTTATGGCTGATACATGAAGACAAAACTGAGCATCACATACTATTTTATTATTAGGGATGTCTTTAAATGTATTCAGAAAGGATAGCACATAACTTTTCGCAGAACTATGTTTCCCTCTGATGTCCAATACATCCATAGATCTGCGCATATTTGACAACCTCTTAGAGCAGCAGATTCATTGCCATTATGAGCCTCCGATAATAAGTACTCTAAACAAGCTGTGATATTTGATTCTTCTTTGATTCCTTGCTCAATTCGTTTAAGTTGATCATTACCCTCCGTACCTTCCTTCAACCACTGAGCGAACTTTGAATAGTAATTGCTGTATCTCATCTGTAGCGATGTTAACTCTCTTGCCTCTGTGGTCTTAATTGAGACATAATCTTTAATGATTTGTAGCAGTGTAAATCGCCCTTGTTCATCTTTTCGAATAATTAGCCCCTTTTCTAATAATGACTCTAACACATCGATTATCTCATGACTTTCGGTCTTATGATCAAAGCAAATATTTTTGACTGCATCCAGATTGAATCCATTTACAAAAATGGATAGTCGTCGCAGTAGAATTCGTTCTTGTTCGGTCAGTAGATTATAGCTCCAATCGATGGTCGCTTGTAATGTTTGGTGTCTCTGAGGTATATCATGACTTTTAGCTGATAAGATGGATATCGACTCTTTAATCTGCTCTAATAACTGATATGCCGTAAGGATTCGTAACCGAGCAGCGGCTAATTCTATTGCTAATGGTAGACCATCGAGACGATGGCAGATGTCAACAATTAACTGAGCATTATCATCAGTAATCTCGAAGTTTCTATTTGCCAATTGAGCACGAGTAATGAACAGTTGGATAGATGCATAATTGTTCAACTTCTCAAATTGCCACCGATCAGGTACGACAAATGGATGTAATAGATAAACATACTCAGGAGAGATATTCAACGGGGCCCTGCTGGTACACAAAATATTGACGTTAGGACACGACGTGATTAGGTCTAATACTTCATGTGGAGCTGAACGTATATGTTCGAGGTTATCCAAGATAATCAATATGTCTTGAGAACCAATTACATTTGATACACCTTCACTTAGTTGGCGATTGTTGGCTTCGGTGATACCAAGTTGATTAGCGAGAGCCACCATGATAGTATCACTCTCATTTAGTGTCGCCATAGAAACAAAACGAACGCCATCATCATATTTATAACACACTTCCTTTCTCAATTCATGCGCCACAGTTGTTTTTCCAACTCCACCTGTACCTGTTATATTGATTAATCTATACTGACTTAACAGTTCTGCTAGCTCTACAACTACTTTTTGCCTGCCAAATACTTGATGAATTGTATTATGTGATGAGTTAGTCATTGGTGAAGGTGAAATGCGCTAATAGAAACAATCATTTGATAAGTTGCTAATGGATAGGTGGGAGCTGTAATCTAGCATGATTTGATCTATTGTTCTGGGCAAGGTAATTATCTATGCTAAAGATAGATCAATATAAAAGAAACTATATCAATCGGTACGAGGCTCATTCAGATCTATCAAAAAGAAACAAAACCCTATGATGATATTTTTAAACTTAACTTTAAGCTAATGCCGTCCTACATATGGGGAAGACTCCACACCTTAGCGCGAATTAAAACAATGAGAATCATATTATTATTAGCAATAATGACATTTGTTCGTGCACGTTCGCACAAACTGTCGATGAGAAATATGCTGAGGACGTCAAGTCAATTGCTGCCATAATAGATGCGTTTTATGATGTGATATCAGGATCAAGTGACGATCCATGGCAATTAGAAAGAGACATCATCCGGGAGCGAACTATGGCAGGACTATCAGCAGCTCGGGCCAGAGGCAGAGTCGGTGGCAGCCCCCCCAAACTTGATGCCAAGAAGATCCAACATATCAGGCAATTATATCAAAAGAAAGAAATGACTATACAAGAGATCTGTGAGGCTTATAGCATCAGTAAGGGGAACTCTTTATAAGTATGTAAAAGGATCGTAAATTATGATTCAAATAAACTGATGTATTGAAGAATCATATAATAAGGCGGCCTAATCTGAACTGGATTGACACATTAAACATTCGTAGTTATACTATAATTTTTGCCAGCCTGTTAAGCACAGCAGCTGGTATTGACATGTTACAATCATACCTACGTAATTATCAGTATTATTGGTCAGAGTCTATTTTGTTTAACACTTTTTGGTTGTTATTCTTGCCTTTACTTTATCATTTAAAGTCATTTCGTTCCAAAGCTCACCACATTATTCTGACTTTAATAGTCACTCTTTTACATCTGATGATTTTTTCATCTCTTGTTAATATAATTTCAGCGATATTCTTAGATCATACTTTTAACTTTTATCCAGTCCTGTTAAATAGTATTACTGAGAAGAGTATGATATGTGTTATTATATATGGACTTATAAATTATGCGCATAGTATAACTGAGTTAACACAAGAACTTCTACCTACATCTAATGAGCGGATTGTTTTAAAATTAGGCAAGCAAAGGTTTGTGGTTAATCTGTCTGATATCTTATACATTAAATCAGAGAAGCCTTACATATCTATTATTACAAAACAACGGAAGTATCTATCCACCTTATCACTCAAGCAGTTCCTTATTCATTATCCGAATCAAGACTTAATCCAAATTCACAAAAGTGTTATTGTTAATGTTAATGCTATTCATGTTATAGTATCAAGAAATAACGGAGATTATGATTTCATTTTATTGAATGAAAATGTCGTAAGGGCCAGTCGTACTTATAATAATAATTTTAGAGGTATTATCTCTAATATCAAGTAAGGATACTATTCACTCAGGTTAGCATCATTATCCGATTCTATAGAGATTATTACTATAGATTCGGACGAAAAGAATCGTGTATTATTGGAGCGCTTTCTTATTGTCGATCTTACTTTTAGTAGAGAGTGATCAAGATGTGATTGATCATTATATCCCTGACCCATGTCAATGTGAAGGATGTGAGGCCATATATGAGTACGGTCAGAACCCAATAAGTGATATAGATACCATACCGAATTATCATCGTACAACATCTCAACTCAAGCTAACAGGAATCATATATCAGGACAATGGGTTTACCCCAGCAGGAAATGTTTTGATGTACATATATCATACTAATGAGGCAGGGATTTATGAAAAGATAGGATCTGAAACTGGTTGGGGGCGTAGACATGGACATATAAGAGGATGGATTAGAACTAA
>CAZJHC010000066.1:0-1293 GCA_964545645.1 uncultured Saprospiraceae bacterium | reverse complement strand
CTGAAACTGGTTGGGGGCGTAGACATGGACATATAAGAGGATGGATTAGAACTAATCATGATGGACGATACACTTTTTATACATCATTACCTGGGCATTACTCTAACCGCTCCGAACCTGCTCATATTCATGTGGTTATTAAAGAACCCGGATTTACGGAATATTACATTGATGATTTTTTGTTTGAAGGAGATCCAGAACTCTCGATAGAAGTTAGATCGAAATTAGAAAACCGTGGAGGTTCAGGTATTATTGAGCCTCGAGTTATAGATGGACTCCTAACGATGGAGAGAGACATTATTCTTGGATTAAATATTCCATGCCGTGGTTAGACTAATTCTCGTATCACTATACGCTATCTCAATTTATTCATGTGATAAAATCGATAATACATATGAACATATTTCGATTAAAAATTACAAGGCCTTGCAGTCATATGATGTGGTAGACACTATGAAAATTGATTTGTCAAGATCTTCAATCAAGTGGAAAGGAACAAAAATGAAAGGTCTAGGAAAGCATGAAGGTTATATTGGTTTTGAAAATGCATATTTTTTATGCGATCAGGATAAAATTACAGGAGGCCAATTAATTGTAGATATGACATCTCTATCTGTAACAGATATACCAGAGCATGAATTTATCCCTATACGTAATCTAAATAATCACCTTAAAAGCGAGGATTTCTTTGACGTCATGAGTTTTCCAATCTCAACATTTGACATAAGACAAATAGAGTATACGTCGGATAATACTCTTAGGGTTAATGGCTACCTCACTATTAAAAACATTACTAATCCTATCAGTATTATTGCAATACAACAGGACAATACTTTTTATTCAGTATTCAGGTTTGACCGTTTTGATTATAATATATCCTACGAGGGCAATTGGATAGAAAAGACTTTAGTAGATAGAGAAGTGGAGTTATCAGTATCTATTTATCTGCAGTGATATGAGGACTTCAACACTTATAATCATAAGAATTAATAAATATTGTATTTCATTACTAAGAGAAAATAAAAAAGACCCGGATACCAATACACAGGTCTTTCATTTGATTGATTCTCATGCATCACCATTAAAATCAATCACAAACATATCAGGGTAGTAGTACTATACCACCGATTGTAAGAGTACATTTAATTTTCACAAGAAAATGACAAAAATCGACGCTGTAGACAAAATGTCTATACAAAAGGAAAATATGGGACAAAAGGTAGTGCAAGTGCATATTTTGAGTAAACTATTAGGCTTGATAGTAATGATGAACTTTTTGATTCTTCCATCATG
>CAZJHC010000065.1:0-13608 GCA_964545645.1 uncultured Saprospiraceae bacterium | reverse complement strand
CTTATATCCCCCAGTTGAATGAATATTCTGTATTAGATGGTTTTGTCATATCTAATGGACGTGCGGATGGACTGAGTTCAACCGACGATGATAAAGGAGGCGCTATTTATATAAGAAGTAGAGGTGGGTTCAAATTTCAAAATTGTGAGTTCGTCAATAATTTTGGAGAGAATGGTGGAGCTATTAATATTGAATCGTTATTCACTATTGATAGTTTGAAAATATCAAATGTAATCTTTACTAACAATGAAGGCATAAGTGGGGGGGGGATCTACACTTCTGGTGGCACTACGACTATTGATAGTTGTGATTTGTCATTTAATCTAGCCACCAATTCTGGAGGAGCGATACGTCATCAATTTGGGAAGTTGGCGATAAGTAATTCTAATTTTAATGGAAATTCTATTTTCTTTGATCAGTCCGTTTCCACTGATGGAGGAGCGATAAGTTTACGGGGAGAATTTGACATTGATAATTGTTCTTTTAGCTCTAATGGGACTGATACATTGGCTATAGATGGTGGTGCTTTGGCTTATTTTAATCGTTCTGGATCCATAACCAATTCTACGTTCATCAATAATGTAGCAAAAGATAATGCCGGAGCCATTTATGGAGTAGGTGGAGACGTATTAATTGATAGATGTTACTTTGAGAAGAATAGGACAGGGTTGTCAAGTCAGGGAGGAGCAATCTTGATGAAGGGTAATAATACAAACAGGATTAACAATTGTATCTTCTTTGATAATAAGACCGCCCTAAATGGGGGTGCTATTTCAAATGGTTCTGATAGCAATGCAGCTATTTCAAATTGTACATTTTATAAAAATGGTTCGAGCGGACCTGGAGGAGCGATTTTCAACATTCCTGACGATAGTTTATCTATTGTTAATTGTATTTTTTGGGACAATAGCTTTCCGTCAGGAAGCGAGATTAGCGGTACAACATTTGATGTTTTAACCAATTGTATCATCCAAGGTGGCCTCAATCAAGGCCCTAATACCTTAGTAGGAACTAATATTTTGGATGTGAACCCACAGTTTATTGATACCATCGAGGCTTCGCTTAATTTGTCATTGCAATCATGCTCCCCTGCTATAGACGCTGGAGATAATATTTATGTCTCTTCGAAGTTTGACTATGATCAGAATCCAAGATTTCACAATGCAACGGGTATAAATTTTCCTATGGTCGATTTAGGAGCATATGAATTTCAAGGAGGATTTGATCCTGGGTGTTCTGATTGTCCGCAGCACTTGGTCTTGACAGGAGATATTCACTCGGGGGTATATGAAGCATCATCTTCTGTTATATGTAATGGAACAATTGTCGATGGCAGTTCAGTAATGTTTAGTGCACCAGACAGTGTAGTCATGCAGCCAAATTTTGATGCTGGGATCAATACTGATCTGACAATACTACAAGATAGTTGTGAGGATTAAGACATAATGCATGTTTGTACTAGATGGTTCATTTATAATCTCAAGCATTAAAACATCATTAATCTTTACCAATCAAAGGATAGGTATCAAGTAATACAAGAAAGAATAAACCCACCCGAAAGTATGGGGATTACGCTGTATACTTAGATTAACTTGCTACTATGAATGAAGGAGAAAAGTTTGATCCTTTAGTTGATCCATACATAGATCAAGTAGTAGAGAAAGTCAAGATGACTCGTTGGTCTTTAGAGCTATTATCCGAAATAGATGATCAAATTAATGATCACTTTTTAGCGCTCTAAATTCCAATATAAAATAGCAACAGTTACATTATTGATCTCTGAATTGATCAATAAGTCGAATGCTTTTCGATAGGAAGCAATGGCGGAGCTATACCTGTAAAATATTGATTATTAACACTTTAAATACGTAGAATACTCATGCAGTCGAACAAAATCATCTCAAGCCGAGAGCAAGAAGTTCTCGAATTGACAGCGGACGAGCTTACCGCTAAGGAAATAGCGAACCAGCTATACATAAGTACGCATACGGTTCTATCGCACCGAAAAAAATCTCATGGACAAACTTCAAGTAAGATCTATTGCTGGATTAGTCCGACGTAGATTTTAAACTGGTATACTCAGCTTTTAATTAACAAACAACTAAAAATAACTAAAAATGAAAAATATTCTATTCACACTAATCATAGTTGCTGGAATTACTATTTTAGGAAAGGGTCAACATACCATTATTGAGCATGACGGATTTTCAGCTAGTCCTCAACTCTTACTTAGTGAGTATGACGATGCTAACGGTGGTACAAGATTATCTTTTGCTAATACGACGACGACTGATGAGTTTCAATTTAGTGCATCTGTAGGTTCGGCTCATACAACAAAGAGACTAAATCTGTCATACAACGATATTTCAACATGGGTATTTGATGGAACTAATAGACGCTTTGGTATAGGTACAATAAGTCCTACAGATAAACTGCATGTAAAAGTGTCTGGATCAAATGATGGCATTAGGATAGAAGGAGATAATACCGGGGATTCTCGATTATTCATTAGCAATGGTGAAGGAAATCACTTTTTATTTGATGATCAAGATGATTCTAATACATTCAGTATCTCTTCTGCCAATGAGTTTAAGATTAATACTAATGGAGGACAAAAAATGAGAATCTCTGAGTCTGGAGGAGTCGGAATTGGTAACATAATTTCTCAGGCTGTTCAAATGAATGGTACAGAATTATATGTTTTGTCAGATTTAGCTGTAGGCTTAGATGTCCTTAATAATCATACCGATGCAACGATCGGCATCAGAGCTACTATATCAAGTGCTGGTTCGGGAAGTACAAGTGGTGTATCAGGACAAGTTACTGGGATTATGGGTACTGGAGATCAGTACGGTGTAATTGGTTCGGCAACTCCTAGAGGCATGGGCGAGCCGGCATCTTATGCGGTTTATGCAAATGGTGATCTTGCATATGCTGGAGCCTTGGTGCATACCTCTGATAGGAAGCTTAAAAAGAATATTAAGTCAGTAGACTCAGTCATAGATAAGGTAATGAACCTTAGGGTCACAGAATACGAGTATAAGCAAGGCGAATTTCCCGGATTAAATTTGGCCTTAGGGCCTCAAATTGGCTTTATTGCTCAAGAAGTTCAAAAAGTATTTCCTGATTTAGTTAAAAATAATCAATACTCTTTTTCAAATGAAAAATCTCAGGAATTTGAGATGTACACTTTAAACAGTATGGCGATCATTCCCATATTAACGAAAGCTATCCAAGAGCAACAAGCGATTATAAATCAGCAACAAGATCTCCTTTCTCAATATCAGGCTCAATTATCCTCAATCATCGAGAGAGTAAGTAGGATTGAAGGAAGCAATAATCTGACAACAGATGATACAACTATTTCTGAGGAGCAATAGGAATAATCTGTAGAAGCGTACACAGTAAGTGCCATGATACGTCCATCATGGCACTTTTTCTTTTGATAACACACTAAGGCATGAGTATCACTCATTTCGCTTGATATCTTGTTGCGATGACTGAAGGGTTATTGAACCACCCTATAGAAGATCTATACCTGGCATAGGTACAAGAAAAAAAGGTCAAGATGACTCAATAGAATCTTGATTTTCTAATAGGCCGCTACGATCAACTTTAGGATCATTTTGACCAAAAAAGATATATACTAAGGAAAAAATTTAAGCTTTACTCTATAGATTCAAACCATAGGGATTAGGAGCTTTTACTAAAGTGCTCTGATATCGATATGGATCCTTTGAGTCAACGCAAGGAGGATTGTTTTTTTTATGAATGGAGACAGAAGTGGAAGTCATAAGAGTGTTGTGAAGACTTGTGAGTTCACACTTTTTTTGTTACTTGTATCAATGATACGACTTCTCATAGCAGATGATCATCAAGTACTATTGGATGGTTTCGCATCTATTTTTGATTCGGTTGATGATATAGAGGTTATTGCCACTGCCAATAATGGCCAACATGTCATGGATCAATTGGAGCAGGTCGAGGTTGATATTATTTTGTTAGATATCAATATGCCAGTACTTAATGGTGTAGAAGTTTGCAAAAAGGTATCTCAGAAATACCCTCATATCAAAGTCATAGCACTTAGCATGTATGATCAAGGCAGTTATGTACGACGTATGCTTCAGTATGGAGCTAAGGGATATCTGCTTAAAAATGATAGTGCCGACGAAATGATTAGAGCCATACGACAGGTCCAGCAAGGTGAATTCTATATTAGTGGTCAGCTAAAAGAGAAAATGGCATCAATTGACTTTATCATAGGCAGACAGAAAAGGTCTAACCATCAGGATATATCAGATAGAGAGTTAGAAGTATTAGATCTATTGTCTAATGGACTCACTGATCAAGAGATCGGCGAAAAGCTATTCATTTCTCATCATACAGCTAATAGTCATCGCAAAAGCCTCATCCAAAAGTTAAATGCGAAGAATACCGTCGAGTTGGTCCGTATAGCCTTAGATAAAGGCCTAATCTAATTGATCCCCTAATTCGGGGATTTTGATCATTCACTTTTTAGGGGGTAGGATTAAGTTCTCTCTAATGAGAAATTTGAGACTGACTAAAATTCAGAATTCTAATGAAACAGCTCCTAACAAGTATATTATTATTGGCTACTTACATTGTGTTTTGTCAAGACCCCATTGCTCAGTTTGAGGGAAGAGTAGAGATTTTCAGGTCGACAGATACAACCTCTTTAGCGATTGGTAAAAATGCAGGAGATTCTGCGCCATATTATGGATGTAGAAATAATGCTATCATTGGAACTGATGCAGGAACTAAAGCTATAGGTAGTCACAATAGTTTTTTTGGGTCAAGAGCTGGAAGAATCCAACAAGAAGGTTTAAATAATAGCTTTTTTGGCTCAAATGCGGGAGTCAGCCAGGTTGATGGACATAATAATAGTTTTTTTGGTTCTCATTCTGCCTCTTTTCATGAATTTGGAATAGGTAACACTTTTATCGGTAGTTTTTCGGGTTTTGGCATTCAAAAAGGAGATGGGAATGTTTTAATTGGAGCGACTGTAGGCCCAAATTTTCCAGGATTTAGTACCGTAGATTCTCTTAGTAATAGATTATTCATTCATAATAGCAATACTGTTGATCCATTAGTTTATGGAGAGTTTGATAATAGGCTTATGCGTATTAATGGAGATTTTGAGACAACAGAAAATATTCATTTGGGTAATGACAAGGGCATTTCTTTTGACAACAGCGATACCACAAGTCTTATCTCCGCATTAACAGTAAATCAAGATGATCATACTGAGCTCAATGCTATCGGAGACATTAACTTTCACACTGGAGATTTTACAGGACCATTATTTCGAGCTATGACTATTAAGGCAAGTAGACGCATTGGTATAGGTACTAATGATCCTCAATGGAGGATGGTGGTAAAGCATACGGCTAACGCTCTTGCTGGAGCAGGAGCACAAATCGACATTGATAATTTAGCCATGGTTTTGGCCAAAGAGTCAAATACTGATGGTGAAGGTATAGGTATAGGTTTTCAGAGTAGCTCAGGAACTGCCAACGTTGGTGCAGCTATAGTGCATCAACGTACAGGTCCAGTATCTAAAGGCAAATTGCATTTCGCCACCAAGACTACAGAGGTTGATGGAGACAACTTGTTTACTCGACTTACTATTTCAGATGATGGAAATATTGGAATGAGCACAACATCTCCTGCTGAACGATTACACGTAATTGGTAATGCAAGGATTAGTGGCTTAGCCTTAAGCGGCTTAGTAGATATACAGGCAGATAATAATGGAACTCTTGTGAAGCATATGTCTGACATCAGATTAATGAAAGATATCAAACCAATCGAAGATGCATTGGAGAAGGTCTTACATATGAATGGAGTATCATACCTCTGGAAAAATCAAGAACAAGCGGATAGAACCTTGGGAGTCATAGCTCAAGAAGTACTCGAGGTTGTTCCAGATATTGTTACATCTGACGGCGAGTATTATGGGGTTAACTACTCTGAGATCCCGGCCTTACTGATCGAAGCCATTAAACAACAACAAAAGATAATCAATGATCAAGGACTGACTATTGCAGGGTTAAGCAACGATGTTGAAGATCTAAAGAAGTTACTCAAATAGTAGATTCTAATCAATTTTGATCAGTTCGATCAACAATAAAACTATTATGAAAATTATCCATCCTTTTCTTTTTGCATTTCTTCTGGTCAATGTAGGATATGGCCAAACCTTTAATCTTGATGTTCAAGATAACGCACGAATTCATGGTGCTCTTGACATTTTTTCGGGTACAGACTCTTCCTGCGTTTTTATTGGAGTTGTTCCTCTACTTACGAGCTCTCAAAACACTTTTATTGGAGCAGATAGTGGCTTGAAATCTGGAGGATCATCTTTTCCCAATAATAAGAATACCTTCTTAGGGTATCAATCAGGTAGAAATAATTTTAATGGAAGTGAAAATGTCTATTTAGGGGCCCAATCTGGGCGATGTACAACCGGTTCTGGCAATATATTTATCGGTGCTCACTCTGGATTTTATAATGATTGCACCTTAGGTTTGTCTTATTTCTATTCTAATAGATTATTTATCGATAATGAAACCACTCTTAATCCACTCATATATGGTGAGTTTGATGATGATTATGTAAAGATTAATGGCAAGGGTGATTATGCATCATACTTGCGGGTTGGTACTGATGAGGAAGATTATCCCTCAACTGGAGAAGGACTCGAGTTAGTATATGATTCAAATGATAGTATTGGATTAATACAAGCATATAATCGTGATTCTGATACGTGGAGCAATTTGTTTTTAGGTAGGGGACATGTTGGTATAAATACACTCAGTCCATCATACTCGCTTGATGTTAATGGACGAATACGGGGTAATGAGGTTTATTGCAGCAGCACTAATGCTTGCTCTGACATTAGATTCAAACATAGTTTTTCAGATATTGATCAACCTCTTGACCTGATCTCTCATTTTAAGGGTTACTATCATTACTGGGATCAAGATGCTCATCCTGATTGGAACTTCCCACCAGACAGACAGATTGGATTCAAAGCTCAAGAAGTTCAAAAATTATTACCAGAAGTAGTTTCTGAGATGACCGACGGAATGTTGGCAGTGGATTATGCCAAGATCGTACCAGTACTCGTAGAGGCCATTAAAGAACAACAGAAGATCATCAACAATCAAGAAAATAGATTAGATCAACAAGAGTCATTTTTGTCAGATTTGAGTAAGCGAATAATCGGTTTAGAAAATAAGAGACTCAATTAATCAGTAATTAGTAGTTTCATTAAAATATGCTTAGAAGAGTTTTGGTATGCTGCTTATTGATAACCTTGAAGATAGGGTCGAGCGCCCAGTCTTCCGATCTTATTAACCAGATTTGTAGCCATTACCTTTCTGACAAAAACCAATATGAAGATGGAATCAAGGAGCTATTAAGTAGTGATCGCTTAAATGATGAGGATCGGAGTATCGCTTATGCACTAAATTCATGTTTGTTCGACCCTTTACAATATAAAGACAGCATCAATTATTATTTAAATTTAGTGGAGAGTTGTAATACTGATCGTTGTAAGGGTTATTATGCTGCTGCCAAAAGCCGCATCTCCTATGGCCAGGAACGAGGTCGGGAGGCGGTAGATTTAGCATTGGAAGCCATTCATTATTTGGATGCAGAGGATGATCAATATTTTTATATGATCATGCATCATACTGCTGCTATCACCTATTATTGGATGGGAGATTACAATAAATCAGAGAAGTATATAACAATTGCATTAGAAAACGCACTTGAGTTAGATTATCCTTGGAGTATTGCTGCTGCTTATGATGCCTTAGCTAATGGTTACAGTGGAGATGATGAGATGAAAGCAGATTCTTTTCGACAATTATATTACAATACCATCGAGCGGATCGATGACTATAAATATGAAATTTATGCCTATGCCAATATGGCCTGGGGGCTTTCTAATAAGGATCTTGATGACTCTGCAAGAGTATATTTTGAAAAAGCTTTTGACCTTGCTCGAGAGAATGAAGACCAAAGCATACAAGTAGAAATGTTAATCTATCTCGCAGAAAATTCTTTTTGGCGGGAGGAGTATCAAGAGGCAATTCAACAGTATGAATTGATGCAGACTTATCCTCAAGAGCATATTGAAGACCCCGGAGTCATAAGAGCATATGATTTTTGGTCTCAATCATATGCAGGATTAGGAAAGTATAAAGAAGCATATGAATATATGCGCAAGTACAAAGAAACGGATGACGAATATTGGGATTATACGACCAAAGAAAAAACCGCCGAATTGGATGCTCGCTATGAAAATTTGCGAAAGGAGGCTCAACTTTCTGAGCAGCAGTTAAAAATAACTCAAAGAACAACTCAACGAAACATGGCCTATATTGGAGGATTAAGTCTATTGGCCTTAGGCTTGTTCTTTTTATACCGTAATAGGAAGAACCAAAAACTTACGACGTCAAAAATTGCCAACCTTGAAAAACAGCAGAAGCTCATGGCATTGGACTATATGGTACAGGGCCAAGAACAAGAGCGCAGACGTATAGCTCAAGACCTCCATGACGGCCTTGGAGGAATTTTGGCATCAGCTAAGCTCCAAATCAACCGAGTACAAGAAGAAATAGATAAACTATCGGATATCAATATGTTTCAAAAGGCACAAGATATGATAGATTATGCCCATAACGAGGTTCGACGTATATCCCATGATATGATGCCTGGAGCTTTGATTGATTTGGGTTTAATAGCAGCGGTCGAAGACTTAGTTGAGTATGTCAGCAGCTCTAGCGATACAGCAGTACAATTAGTAGATCAATCCGAAAGTATTTTTTTGACAGAAATTCAAAATGTACAATTATATCGTTCTATACAAGAGTTGATTAACAATGTCATCAAGCATGCCGATGCTAGCAACATTATAGTAACTTTTCAAAAATCAGGTGACCAACTTAATATATCTGTGGAGGATGATGGAAGAGGATTTGATATCAGTAATGTGCAAGGAGATGGTATCGGGATATCCGGAGTTCAAAACCGGATCAAGTATCTCAATGGTCTTGTCACTTTTGAGCAGGCGAATCCAGGGACAATAGTCAATATGAGTATACCTATAACGGAGACTTTATCGATGTCATAGACTTCATGACATTTTGTCACATCTAATGCTCGTTTTCTCTATCTTTGCAACCGCAAAGAAATACACTACATGTACAATGATAATCCGACGATACAGGATATAAATAAGGAACTGAAAATTCATCAGAATACTCCACTCGGAGAGGAGCGTCAGGGAGAGATCTTAGAATTGATTGATAAGCAAGATGGCCATAAAAAATTCTACATAGAGAGTTATGGTTGTCAGATGAATTTTAGTGATTCTGAGATTGTTGCTTCGGTACTAGCCAAAGATGGCTTTAGCAGTACACGCATCATGGAGGAATCAGACCTTATCCTGATCAATACTTGCTCCATACGTGAGAAAGCTGAAGACACAGTGCGTAGACGATTGAGAATATTTAATAAGGTTAAAGAGCAAAAACCTGCGTTGATAGTAGGAGTATTGGGCTGTATGGCTGAACGCCTGAAGAAAAAATTCCTCGAAGAAGAAAAACTTGTTGATATAGTCGTCGGTCCAGATGCTTACCGAGATTTACCTGGTTTGGTAGCCGGTGCCGAAGAAGGCAATAGAGGAGTTAACGTATTCCTCTCGAGAGAAGAGACTTATGCAGATATTGCTCCACTACGATTAGGAAGCAACGGCGTCTCAGCATTCATATCTATAATGCGAGGATGTGATAATATGTGCTCATTCTGTGTTGTCCCTTTTACCCGTGGACGAGAGCGTAGTAGAGATGCTTTCAGTATTGTTGCTGAAGCCCAGGACCTGTTTGATCGTGGATATAGAGAGGTTACTCTGCTAGGTCAAAATGTAGACTCATATAAATGGCAAAATCCTGAAACTAAGAAAGCAGTAAGCTTTGCTGAGCTTATGGAGATGGTGGCCTTAGTGAGTGCTGACTTAAGAGTACGATTCAGCACGTCACACCCAAAAGATATGACGGATGATGTATTACATATGATGGCCAAATATGAAAACATATGTAACTACATACACTTACCCGTGCAGTCTGGCAACAGTCGAGTCCTTCATCTGATGAATCGTACTTATGATAGAGAGTGGTATAAGGAGCGTGTAGAGAGTATCTATAAGATCATCCCAGATTGTGCTATTTCATCAGACATAATAGCGGGATTCTGTACAGAGACAGAAGAAGAACATAAGGAGACTCTGAGCATAATAGAGTGGGCTAAGTATAGTATGTCTTACATGTTCTTTTATAGTGAGCGACCTGGTACATTAGCCGCCAAGAAGTATGCAGACGATATCCCATTAGAAGTAAAAAAGAGACGATTACAAGAAATAGTCAAACTGCAAAACAACATTTCCTTACAGCATAATCAAAAGGATGTAGGGAAAACATTTAAAGTTCTCATCGAAGGAGATTCGAAAAAATCAGCTGATGACTTTAAAGGACGCAACAGTCAGAACAAAATGCTCGTATTTCCCAAAAAACAAGATTTGAAGCCTGGCGATTATGTTTATGTAAAAGTTACTAGTGTTACCAGTGCCACACTTAAAGGAGAATTAGTGTGAACATACAAAGCGTAAAACAAAGATTCGGTATCATCGGTCGCTCTGAAGAGCTCAATAGAGCATTGGATAAAGCCATCAGGGTAGCATCTACTGATCTGTCCGTATTAATACAAGGTGAGAGTGGTGTAGGAAAAGAGGTAATATCCAAGATCATCCATAGTCTTAGTTCTCGGAAGCATGATACGTTTATAGCGATCAATACTGGTGCACTGCCTGAAGGCACCATTAATTCAGAATTGTTCGGACATGAGAAAGGAGCATTTACTGGAGCCCTCAGTGATCGTAAGGGCTACTTTGAGTCAGCATCAGGAGGAACGATATTCCTAGATGAGATAGGAGAGATGCCAATAGATACACAAGCTTACCTACTCAGAGTATTAGAATCGGGAGAGTATATAAAAGTGGGTTCGTCTAAAGTCCAAAAAACTGATGTCAGGATCGTGGCAGCCACCAACGTTGATTTGCTTGATAAAGTACATAAAGGAAAGTTTAGAGAAGACCTTTATTATCGTCTCAATACGGTGCCCATAAGAGTGCCTTCACTCAAGGAAAGACGAGACGATATCTATATGCTCTTTAGAAAATTTTCTTCAGATTTCGCAGAGAAGTATCGTACTGATTCTATTCAACTCGATCCAGAGGCCAAAACTTTAATTACCAATTACAACTGGCCTGGAAACATCCGAGAGTTAAGAAATGTTGTCGAACAACTGTCTCTGCTTTCTGAGGACAGAATGATCACTAAAGATCGATTGATAAACCTGATACCGGCTATTATAGAAAGGTATCTGCCAAAAAGAATCGAAGATGAAAACGGCCAAGGCATCCATGAACGAGAGTTGCTTTATAAGGTATTGTTTGACATGAAAAACGATCTCAATGACCTCAAGGGGCTAATATTCGAATTGATCAAGACCAATGATTTGAGAGTGTCTGATCTTAAAGGATTGCAGCAAATGCAATTGGCACAACCGCAGAATACCTCAATCCATCAGGTGGCAGACAATTCTTATTCCTACAATCCGCTGTCCGATGCTTACAGGCCTGAGCAGGCAGAGGAGGAAGGGCCTGTGATCGTAAGCGATGAGGATTATGATCATATGGAAGTGGTAGAAAACAACCTCTCGTTAGAAGAGATGGAAAAAGAATACATCAATAAGGCACTCAAAAAGTATAATGGTCGACGCAAAGAAGCAGCTGGAGAATTAGGTATATCTGAGCGAACCCTTTACAGAAAGATCAAGTATTATGGGATTTAGAATCATTTTTCTATGGATGCTTGTCCTGGGCAGTTGCTATTCTTTTAAAGGCATATCAATAGCACCTACCATTAGTTCCTTCTATGTCGATAATTTTCAAAATTCCGCATTCAATGCTCCTCCAGATATCGGAATACAGTTTTCAGAATCTTTCAAGGAGATTGTTTTAAATAGCACTCGCTTAAGTTATGAAGAAGTAAGCCCTGATATTGAATTTTCTGGAGCCCTTAGATCCTTTAGTATTAGTTCGGTAGCTCCTGAACGACAGGAAAATGGAGGAGTAGGTAGTGCGCTCAATAGATTGACAATTGTGGTTGAGGTTGAGTACTTCAATAATCAAGATGATGAGGATACTTGGAAGCAGACTTTTTCATTTTTTCAGGACTATGATAGCCAGGATGATTTGAGCTTAATACAAGATGGATTGATAGAAACGATTTTTGATCAAATTAATCAGGATATCTTCAATAAGGCTTTTACCAATTGGTAAGTTTAATTAATCAATAATAAGCCATATCTTGATCTGTCGTGAGTAGAGTTAAACTTATAAGCTATATCAAACACCCAGAGTTATTAGAAAAGTTGCCTCTCCAAGAGCTGCAAGATTGGGTTCGGGAGTTTCCCTATTCTCAGAACCTCAGAACACTGCTTGCCAAAAAGATAAAGAGTGTAGGAAAAGAACAAGAATATCCCGAAGTGTTTCAGGAGGCGGCATTGTATAGCACAGACAGGATCAAGCTTTATGAAAATCTAAATGATCAGCAAGAAGAACCCAGTGATCCAGTTGTGGAAGAGACAATCGAGGAGGCTTTGCCCGAGGATTCCTTAGAACCAGACATCGATACATCTTTAGCTTTAGAGACTGAAGACTTTGAAGATGCTCAGTTATTACCTTTGTCTCAGATTGTCTCAGTTGATCCTGATGATGTTGGTGTAGACGAAGGAGAGGAGCACAAATTGAATTCTTTCGAGATTGAAGAGGATATATTAAAACAAAGCGAAGAACTCTCTACGGCAGCAAATAAAGAAAAAATGGATGATGTAGATAAAGATGAAGTTCAATTAGGACTCTCAGAGTTCTCTCAATGGTTAATTGATATAGAGCAACGTGACGACCATAAAAATAAACACGTAGCTACAGCAGAAGTCATATCTGAGTCCCTTGCTACTATATTGGCAGATCAAGGACACAGTCAACAAGCAAGTGATATGTATGCTAAACTTATATTGAAATATCCCGAAAAAAGTGCTTACTTTGCGGCCCAAATTGAAAAGCTTAAAAGCCCATGATAACTTTTCTTACAATACTTATCGCTTTAGTTTGTTTGCTACTCATGCTTGTAGTATTAATTCAAAATCCTAAAGGAGGTGGATTAGATTCCACTTTTGGAGGTGGAGGTGCTAACCAAATGTTTGGTGCCGCTAAGTCTACAGATATGATCGAAAAAGTCACTTGGGGATTAGCGATAGCACTATTCGTATTATGCATTATCACAGCGATCATTGTCAATGGTGGTGGAGGTGCAGTAGACTCGGGCTTGCTTTCTCAGCCTAAGTAATTTACTCGTTGAATTTTTTTGAGAGCACTCTTAGTGTTAGATCTCATTAATCTGTTGCCCTTTAATTGCTAAACTTTCTCTGATTTAGTTATGGTTAGTTTATAGC